>JBDSGK010000145.1:0-6894 GCA_039919015.1 Ferruginibacter sp. | reverse complement strand
ATCATAAATCCTACCTTTGCCGTCCGAAAAATAAACGGTACAAAATGCCCACAATACAACAATTAGTTAGAAAAGGAAGAGAAGTAATTAAAGCGAAGAGCAAATCAAGGGCTTTGGACAGTTGTCCACAGCGCCGTGGTGTATGTACAAGGGTGTACACAACCACGCCTAAAAAACCAAACTCTGCTTTACGTAAAGTTGCTAAAGTACGTTTAACCAATAAAATTGAGGTTATCGCCTATATTCCGGGTGAAGGACACAATTTGCAGGAACACTCCATCGTGTTGATACGTGGCGGAAGGGTAAAAGATCTGCCGGGTGTACGTTACCATATTGTACGTGGTAGTTTGGATACTGCCGGTGTTAAAGACCGTAAACAAAGCCGCAGTAAGTACGGAACAAAAAAAGAAAAAGCTAAAAAATAATCGCAGATTTTAGGATTATGTAGATTCCGCTGATGGAGTCTTCGAATACCGGAATCTCAATATAAAAAATATAAATTAATAAAGATTCAGCGAAATCTTTAAAAAATCAATAAATCAGCGTTCCAATGAGGAAGACACAACCGAAAAAAATACCATTAGCACCAGATCCAAAGTTTAACGACAAACTGGTTACACGTTTTGTAAACAACCTGATGTGGGCCGGCAAAAAAAGTGGTGCTTATATCATTTTTTACGATGCTTTAGACAAGGTTGCCAAACAAACGGGTGAAGATGGGTACGAAGTTTGGAAAAAAGCCCTGGCAAATATCACACCGGGTGTTGAAGTACGCAGCCGCCGAATAGGTGGTGCAACTTTCCAGATCCCGGCTGAGGTTCGTTCCGACAGGAAGGTTTCTTTAAGTATCAAATGGATGATCAAGTACAGCCGCGACCGAAACGGACGTAGCATGGCTGACAAATTAGCTAATGAGATCGTTGCTGCAAGTAAAGGAGAGGGTGCTTCATTTAAAAAGAAAGAAGATACACACCGTATGGCTGAAGCTAACAAAGCTTTTGCTCACTTTAGAATTTAAGTATCTATTAAATATAATTAGAAAAAAACCTTTTGTTTACGAAAGGTTTTTTTATGCCTGGTACTCAAGCATTATAAACTGCTGTTATTGTTATTTACTTCTTTAGGCAAGATGCCATATTGTTTTTTGAATGCCTTTGAAAAACTATTTGGTTTGGTATAGCCAAGCGCAAAAGCTATTTCAGATATTGTTTTGCTTTTAGAAATGATCAGCGACTTACCAATGGCCATTTTATTTGCCAGGTAATAGGCCTGGATATTTTTTCCATGAACAATTTTGAAATGTCTTTTCAATGTAGAAGTACTCAGATTTAATTCGGCAGCTAATTGGGGTATACTCGGCATTGGCTTGTTATAGGATTGCCTTAATGTGCTTTCTACTTTTGTTATTTCGGGGTAGTATAAAGTTTGATCAACGTTGATATTACTAATACCCCTGGAAACGATCCTGTTAAGAAAATCATTTAACAGGACCAGGCCTTTAGTTTTTGCATGGATCAGGGGGAAAATATCCTGGTTCATTTCCTTTGCCAATTCATGAGCAAAAATATAGTGGATGCGGTCTATTTTTTCAATAATACAGGTTGGTTGGTTTTTTTTAATAAGAACATTTACAATATTGATAATTTTTTCAGACGCCTCATTAAAATTCTCCTGGAGCCATTTTTTCGTAAATAAAAAAACCATTCGGTTAACTGGCTTGGTAGCGTTTAAAATCTTGACCCTGTTAAAATCGCTTGAATATAAAATTGCTGAATTTGCTGTTTCAAATTGATGACTTCCTTTATTTAAATCATCGGATTCCCAATCCTTTGGTACACCTTCTAAAAAGAAGATCAATCTAAATATGGGCTCATTTGTTTCAGAACCTGTGATCCATTTAATCACCAGGTCGCGGTTGAGTGTAAAATGATAGTACCGAAGGCAAAAACCTTCGTCAATAAAAAGATTTTTAATGAACCCCGTACCGATCGACTCAGGAATTTGAATTCTGTTATTTTTTATGGGAACATTAAGCTGATTTGATAAGGCTTCCATGTAATCATGCATGGAGCTGGCATCATGTGTATGTTGATAGGGTTTTATTGCCTGGTTGTTAAGGGTAATGTAAGATAAATAAAGAAAATATACCCTCATGTAGAAAGAACACATGCACGCTTGTAGAAAGATCGCTACAATTCTGACTTATTGGGAGACTTCTTTGATAAATCAGGGGACATTTATTTTTAAGATATTGATGTCTTTTGTATGGCACTATAGTGCTAATAACATTTATCGAATCTTAAAATTACCCAATTATGAAAAGTTTTTTACTCCTCTTACAATTACTATTTGTTTTTCAACTTTGTAGTGTTGCACAAAAAACAAATGATTTTACCACTAATCCTTTAACTAATGAGTTAAAGAATGCGGCTGTACCTAAATCTTCTATTCCTGTAACGCAGGGCTGGGAAGCAAAGGCACAGCAATACATCGCTGAATCTGAGTATTTTTTTAAAGCTTTTGATGATCAATATGCCGCAGCGAACAGGAAGCAAAAAATTGCATTTACAACTGCTGGTACCATGTTTACCACTTACCCGATTCAGTATGAAGCAATACCCCAAAACAAACAATGGAGTTCTTCCATTGAGTTACTGAATATTAAAAAACAAAGTATAGCCGGTGTAATTTCACAAACCCCGGTTATTACATCAAAGAATGGTCACTTGTTATTTAAATATGAAGGATTTAAAATAGAATACTTCAATACTGAAAATGGGTTACGACAAAATTTTCTTATTGACTCAAAACCTGAAGGAAATGAAAAGTTGCAGGTTTCTTTAAGGATAACAGGAGATCTTGTACCATCAATTTCAAACAATAACATTTTAGTGTTAACAGATAAGCAGAGTGGAAAAAACATTTTAAAGTATGATGACCTGAAAGTATGGGATGCTGATCATAAATTACTTCCAGCTTCAATGGAATTACATGAAAGAAATGAATTGGTACTGGTAATTGATGATGCAAATGCTGTTTATCCCGTAACTGTAGATCCATTAACTCATGCTGCAGAATGGACCACTTCTGCTGATGGTATCCTTCCGCTTATACTAGCAACAAACCCGTTACAGGTTGATGCAATATATGGATTTAATGTAGCGGGGTTAGGTGATATAAATGGAGATGGTTTTGATGATATAGCTGTAGGTGCTCCGGGTTGCATTGATATCATAGCCGGCCCCACAACTATTGTAGGGGCAGGGGCAGTGTTTGTTTACTTTGGATCTGCTACCGGGCCTTCTACAACACCGGATAAGGTTTTGCGGGCTACAACAACAATTGCAAATGCTTTATTTGGATTTAGTATTGCAGGTGGTAATGTTAACGGTGATGTAAGAAATGATATTATTGTAGGTGCTCCTGGAGAATCTTATACTGCGAGTGTGGGCGGTTTGCCTGCTACTGCTTCAGTAACTGCAGGTAAAGTATATGTGTTCAGAGGCGAAGATCTTTCTGGTGCAGGTAATCCCTCACCTTTTCTATCTGTATTTTTAAACGGTTCCGGATTTTTTGATAATGGTTTTTTTGGAATATTAGCATCCAATATAGCAATAAATGCATTGTTTGGTTTTTCTGTAGCTGCTACTGAAGATATGAATGGAGATGGCCTGGGCGAAGTAATAGTAGGTTCGCCGGGCTATGCGGCTGCCTCCATTTTGCCGCTTCTACCTGTTAGAGTAGGTACAGCGTTAGTATATTATTCAACCAATCTTGCAACTAATACACCCACTCAATTAGTGGCACCTACTGCCACACTCTTAGGTATTCCTGTAATAAATACAAATGGTTTACTCTTTGGATTTAGTGTAGATGGACTTGGGGACTATAACCAGGACGGACAAAAAGATGTAGTAGTAGGAGCACCTGCAGGAGTAACCCTTGTACCCCCCACTAATTTATTGGGCGGAAGTGCTTACATATATACGGGCACAGGAGCAGGGGTTAATACTACGCATTACGCTCATTTAAGAGCAGCCCCATCTTTAATAGGTACTGTAGCAAATTTATTTGGGTATTCGGTACGTGGTGTAAGAAATGCAAATGCAATACGAAACGGGAATGTGCTGATTGGCGCTCCTTCGGGTAATGTACTGAGTAATGTGATAGGTGCATTGCGTTTAAAAACAGGCACAGTAAATGTGTTTACCAGCACCAATGTTGCTCCCAACCCGGCCGGGGAATTACCCGATCAGGCCTTTTCATCACCGAGGGGCAATTCTTTATTATCCATTTTATTTGGACAAAACCTGGATGTTACTGCCTTGTTTGGCGCATCTATCGATAATATGCTGGATGTGAACTGTGATGGAATTAATGATATCATTGTGGGAGAGCCATTATCTACCGGAGTTGGTATTATTAATACTAATGCAGTAGGCGGTGCTGTCAATATTTTTGTAGGCAAAGCTGATGGCACTTATCAAACTACTACTTTCTGGGCTTTGGAAAACAATACAGATGTCCCCTTTGGGATCAATGCAGCCAGTCTTTTGGGTTATAGTGTGGCAGGCGCCCGTTTTGTTAGGGGGCCATCAAATGGTGTTAGGGCTTTAATAGGGGCACCTGGTGCAATGCTTGATTTTAGTACCGGGATTTTTAATTTAGGTGCTACATTTGGAACACTGTTTGGTTTTGTAGCAGGCAATAATGGATTAGGAAAAGCATACCTGTATGGTTATGACGATTGCGGCCTGATCATGAATCCAGATATAAATGCAACCTGGGTAAATGTTCCGGTACCCGGTAAAGTAAGTACAAATGATAAGATGCCGGGCGGAACAACATATGGTACACCTATACCTAACGGAGGTAATCCGGCAGGTGGGTCAATAACAATGAATCCCAATGGTTCTTATAGTTTTACCAGTACAACTGCTGGTGTATTCTATTACCAGGTTCCGGTATGTATCCCCGGACAAGCACCACCTTGCCCAACAACTGAATTAAAAATTACGGTGATGGATGCAACGGTTGCAAATCCTCCCGTAGCAAATACAGATATTGCTACTACTAAATCTGGTGTACCGGTAACCTTAAGTACGCTTTCCAATGATAACTGTACAGGGCCGGGCTGCAGTTTAAATCCTGCCAGTGTAGTAGTAACAGTTAATCCATCTAATGGTACGACTTCAGTGAATCCTGCAAACGGTAATATTACTTATACCCCCAATCCGGGCTTTACGGGTAAAGACACGCTTACTTACCAGGTATGCGATAACGGAAGTCCGGTACAGTGTGCAATAGCACAACAAGTAATCACTGTGAATGCAACAGCAGCATTTAATGCTACAAATGCAGCAGATGACTATGCATATACACAAAAGGGAATTTCAGTTAGCGGGAACGTAAAATTAAATGATACTGATCCCGAAGGTAATGCTCAAACTGTTACAGCCCAGGTTACAACCATATCGGGCAAAGGAACATTAACTTTAAATGCTGATGGCAGTTTTACTTTTGTGCCGGTTTCAGCATTTAGTGGTCCGGTTGATTTTCCATATATAACCTGCGATAATGGAATACCCCAGGCCTGCGCCAGCGCAACATTATATATATTGGTTAGTCCTGCCGGGCCATTGCCTATCCTCATCAGTAATTTTGCGGTATCTGCTAAAACCTGTGCCGTTACCATTCAATGGAATTTCAGTAACCAGATCAACGGCGATTTTACCGAAGTAGAACAAAGTGCTAATGGAACTTCATTCTCTACGGTGTACAAGATCAATTTTACAGGTTCTGCTTCAGGATCTTATTCAGCTAATATTCCCCAGTTAGCTGGCAATGGATATTACAGGCTAAAAATAACTGACAAAGACGGCAAATACAGGTATAGCGAAACAAAGTTTGCGAAAACCAGTTGCAGCATACAGGAAAAACTTGAAGTATATCCAACACTGCTTGCTGTAAATACTACGGTTTTATTTACTACAACAGAAACAAAAGGTATTGCTTATTTAACCCTGGTTGATGTTTATGGCAGAAAGCTGATCAACCAGCCCGTGAATATCTTACAGGGAAATAACCGGATGTCGATCAACAGTACTTCACTTTCAAAAGGCGCTTATTTTGTAAGAATTGAGGGAAAAGACTGGAAGAGTGAGACCGTGAAAGTAATTAAAGAATAAAGAAATTGATACGAATATGAAGGTTTTAGTGGTGCCCGGGTATTTCCCGGGCATTTTTATTAAAAAATCCCTGTTAAAACCACTATCCTTGCGATTTTTTGCTTAAACCTTCGTACCTTTGCGGCGCTAAAAGGCAGGCAGTGTTTGGATGGAGCCTTGCTTATTTAGCATATCATGAGAGTCTAATAAATCATATTAACCCCGGTTCGCTTGCAGCGTTTCTAATTACAGGGGTATGCTTTTAATAAAGGCAGAAGATCAGCAAAGAACATAAGTACAAGCGTGCGACGCCAATGAAGGTCAATAAAAGTACAAAGGCTGAGTACAAAAAATAAAATTCAAAAGTCAAAATTCAAAAGTGATTAAGCTGAGAAGATGGCTTTTACGATATTCAAATTTTTTAATTTTTTAATTTTTAATTTTTAATTCAAATGGGAGATTTACGTTATCAACGAAATTTTGGAATTGCCGCTCATATTGACGCAGGTAAGACCACTACCACCGAACGTATATTATATTATACCGGTGTTAATCATAAAATTGGTGAGGTGCATGATGGTGCCGCTACCATGGACTGGATGGCCCAGGAACAGGAAAGAGGTATCACTATCACCAGTGCTGCTACTACCTGCTTTTGGAACTTTCCAATGGCTAATGGTAAAAAATTACCAGAAACACACCAATACAAATTCAACATTATTGATAC
>JBDSGK010000144.1:0-28674 GCA_039919015.1 Ferruginibacter sp. | reverse complement strand
GATGTATCTGGTTGTGCTATTAGTTATGTTATAAAGTTAAAAGTTAATCCCAAATTACTGCCCGGGGTGCATTCATTGTGCGTAAATAATCCAGTAATTGCCCGGTATGCACACTCTCATGGTACGCTACCCTCAATAAATAATCACCGAGTTTGCGATGCTGGTTTTTATCTTTTCTTGTGATATACACTTCTTCCAGTTCTTTTAAAGAAAAGGAATGCACCATTTTCAAAAATTTTTCCCGGTAAGGTTGTGCATTTTTCAGCTCATCATCAATACTGCTGTAAGGATTGCCTGTTAAAGGACTTTCATAATCCCCAAGGGTGCCACGGTTCAATATGATCTGGTGGTAAATATTTTCCGATTCCAATACATGCCTCACCATTTGAAAACAACTCATGGCTCCGGGATCAGGTTTCCAGTATAAATTCTCTTCCGAAATATTCTTCCACACTTTAATACTCCTGCGGCGTACCTCTTCAAAATTCAATATCAATAATTCTTTTGTGTTCATATCAGTTCCAGGCCTTGGTGAATTGCCCTGCCTTTTAAGGCAGGGTAATTCATTAATTCATTTTTTTCTTTAAGGTACTCACCTGGCTTTGCAGATTATTCACCATACTGGCCAGGGAATTTACATCCCAGCGTTGTTGCTGGCTTATTTTACTGATCACCATTTGTGCCTGCCAGAGTTCCACCACGTCTTCGGCATTTACCTGGTATGGTTGGTATTGGGGGTTATCACTCACCAGGGTTAACTTGGACTTTGCCCGGTTATTTTTTTCGATCCTTTTATAAACAATACCCTCATTACGGCTTACCACTATATAAGCCTGGCTGTTCTTAATATCATTTGTATCTTCTATTTTTTCGCCAACGATGATACTTCCGCTGGGCGTGGGTAGCATACTGTCGCCAATAATTTCAAAGGCCCGGTAATTACCCCCGGCTAACATGGGCAATGTAAATGTATTCAGCTCATCAATGAATTCCGTATCTGCATAACTGGCCAAATAGCCTGCTGCTGCTTTAACAGGAACAAAATGAATAACATTTCTGTCGGCACTCATCATTTTTTGCTGGCGCCGCTTTGCTAAATAATTATCAGCATTATTGCTGAGATCTTTAAGCAACAATTCATCCAATGAAAGTTTGAAAATATCGGCGAGGATCTCCAGTACGTCCAGCCGTGGATCGGCACGCTCCTCTTCATAAGCTCCTATCAAAGAGCGTTTGATACCGAGTTTGGTTGCAAATTCCTCCTGTGTCCAGCCACGAAGTTTGCGTAAGTATTTCAGATTTTGTCCTGCTATTGACATGGTACAACTAATTTGATTAGTACAAATATACTAATTAATTTAGTTTTACCAAATTTATTTTTGGGTTTGTCAAAACGTTAATCCGTTAATCCGTATAAACGTTAATCCGGGAGAGACCAAACGGATTAACGGATTAACTAATTAACGGATTAACTAATAAACCGATTAACGTCTGTAATTAATTCCCATTCCAATCCGGTAAACGCCCCGGGGTGTAAGGCGCTTTACTTCTTTCCAACTGGTTCTCTACATTTTTAATGGCTTCGCCAATGGCTTTTAATTCATTATAAACAGGCGTGAATTCCTTTACAGCCATATGGTAGTTGTTGATGTATGTGGTTGTTGGTGCAGCAGTTGTATTCCACAAAGAAGAGGTTATGAGACCTATCCTGTTATTAATGGATGGCAGGGTTTCGAATTCTCTCCTGGCTAATGTAGCATCCCCATTCATTTTTATGTTCACAGCTGTCAACCTTTTTTCCAGGTCTAATAAAGTTTTTGAAATATCAACCGGCAGTGCAGGTGTTTCAAAAACGGCCTGCCTGATATACTTTATCTTATTCACCAACTCCGACCTGTATTGGTCTGCAGCAGCACTTACCCTTCTTAACTCTCCTGCTTTTTTACTGAATTCATCCAGCGCTTTCTTATCTGTTGCAGGAAGCGTGGCATTATTCAATGCCACTGCTTTAAAAGGTTTGGCTGCAACCAGTTCTGTATAGCGGCCGTCTTCAAATTTACTGAGTGATACTTTATAATTTCCCGGCGAAGCCATATAACCCATTTCGTCATCGCCAAATGCATTGGATTCATCAAAGGGGGTAAAATCTATGGGACCAAAAGGCGCATACCTGAAATCCCAAACGATCCTGTTAAGCCCTTTTTTTGCAGGAGCTTTGATACGGCGTACCACGTTATTTTGCTCATCCATTACCGTAAATAATAAATAAGGAGCCGCCTGCTCATCTTCAAGCCTTAAAGAATCCATGGATGGATAATATGGTGCTTCCCCTTTTTTGATCTTTTCCTTTTCCAGCTCACGCCTTTTTTCCTTGATGGTTTTTATATCATCCTTTAAATAATAAGTGAATACGGCGCCAACTTTTGGATTGGGCGTGGTGAAAAAACTTTCGCCCTGGAAGCCCTTGCCTCTTACGCCTAATGTCCTCGACTGGATGAACATCAAAGCATCCTTCACAGGATAGATGGTTGCTGCAGCAGTAAGGTCTTCTTTTTTAAAATAACGCAAGGGGGTGTAATCATCCAGCACATAAAAACCACGGCCAAAGGTTGCCAGTACCAGGTCATTCTCTCTTTTTTGAATGGCAAGGTCTTTTACCGCAATTGTTGGCAGTCCATTCTTTAAGGGTATCCACTCCTCTCCGCCATCCACACTGAAATAAAGTCCAAACTCAGTACCTGCAAATAACAGGTTGGGATTAACATGATCTTCTGCAATGGTATATGCCGTGCCCCTTGCCGGTAAATTGTTCTGAATTGCTTTCCAGCTTTTTCCTCCGTCCGTTGTTCTATAAATGTAAGGATGAAAATCGCCATAGCGATGGTGATTAAAAGTTGCATAAGCTGTATTCCTGTTATGCTGCGAGGTAATCACCTGGTTCACATAGGTTCTTTCAGGAACCCCCGGTATATTATCGATCTTCGTCCATGTTCTTCCGCCATCTGTTGTTACCTGTATCAATCCATCATCGGTACCTACATAGATCGTATTCTCATCAAACTGCGACTCAGCTATGGTTGTGGTATTGCCATATATATCTGTTGACCCGTTTTTAAAAACTGCATCCACGCTCCATACTTTTCCCATTACCTCCAGTTTATTCCTGTCCAACTGGCGGGTGAGGTCACCGCTTAGCAGTCTCCAGGTATTACCCTGGTCATCGGAGCGGTATAATTTATTTGATCCAAAATACAAACGCTTGTTATCAAATTTAGAGATCATCAAAGGTGAATCCCAGTTCCAGCGGTTGGCTGGTTCTCCTTCCTGCTCCTGTGGTTGTATATATAAGAACTCGCCACTTTTCTTATCGTACCTGCTCAATGCACCATACTGTGCCTGGGCATAAATAATATCAGGATTTGTTTGGTCAACCTGGCTTTCAAAACCATCACCGGTACTGGTAAAATACCAATCGGCATTCATGATGCCATTGGCGCTGGTTGTACGAGATGGGCCGCCCATACTGAAGTTATCCTGTGTACCACCATGGATATGGTAAAAAGGATACCCATTATCAGTAGCAACTTTATAGAATTGAGTTACCGGTAAATTGGTCTTGTAATCCCAGTTCTCCCCGGCATCAAAACTTTCATATACCCCACCATCAGTGCCTACCAAATAATGCAGGGTATTGTTTGGGTTGATCCAGATAACATGGTTATCGATATGCTTACTTTTTTCACCGAGGTTACTGAAAGTTTTACCTCCATCCCTGCTCACCACCATATAGGCATTGATCACAAAAACTTTATCAACATTCCTGGGATCACAAAATATCTTTTGATAATAATTGCCGCTTGATGTATAGCCACCCTGCTTTTGCCAGCTTGCACCACGGTCGGTACTTTTAAAAACACCGCCCTTCGTTTCCGGTGCTTCAACAACAGCATATAATACATCAGGATCAGCAGGTGAATAATTTAACCCTATCCTGCCCAGGTCACCACCGGGAATTCCACTCATCATCTTATTCCAGGTTGCCCCGCCGTCAGTGCTTTTATACATGGCCGACTCAGGTCCTCCACCAATATAAGTAAACACTTTACGCTGGCGCTGGTGTGCCGCTGCATAAACAATATTGGGATGCCTTGGATCAACCATCACTTCATTAAAACCGGTATGCTCGCTAACAAATAAAACCTGCTTCCAGGTCTTGCCACCATCAATTGTCTTATAAATGCCACGTTCACCACCCGACTTCCATAAAGGACCATAAGCAGCTACATAGATGATATCGCTGTTCGTTGGATCAATGGCAATACGGCCAATATGTTCCGAATTCTTCAAACCCATATTCTTCCAGCTATTACCGCCGTCTTCCGACCTGTAAATACCATCGCCATAGCCTACCACCCGTTGGTTATTATTTTCGCCACTGCCTACCCATACTACATTTGTATTGGAAGGATCTATTGCCACACAGGCAATGGAGAAAGAACCCTCGCCATCAAATATGGGCGAAAAGCTGATCCCTGCATTTGTCGTTTTCCATACACCGCCTGCAGCTGCTGCCACATAATATTCACTAAAGTTATTTGGATTAACAGCTATATCCGCAATACGCCCCGATGTGATTGCAGGGCCCACGTTCCGGAATTTTAAACCGGTAAATGAAATATTTTTTAAGGAATCTGAAGCTTTTGGTTTTACTGTTTGCTGGCTGTGTACGGCCAATGTGGTAAACAGGAATAAAGCACCTAAGAGGGTTTTGGTAATTTGCATAAGTGGTAGTTTTAGTGTCACTAAATTAATGGGTTTATCCCAAACCACCCTACCATTTAAAAATCTATTTTGCCACGAACCTGCCTGACGGCAGACAGATTCGTTTCAAAAAATCAATAAACATATTCAAAGCAATATTTTAGGCAGCTTCTTACAACACTTATCTTATTTTTGCAGCAAACTTATATATGAACTATACGCTTATAATACATAACATGCTTCGCTGGGCAGTACTGCTTTTTGGTATTTGGGCTGTTTTTAGCGCCATGGGCGCATTGGCGTCTAAAAGAGCATACAGGAACGGAGATAATAAAGTAAGCCTGTTCTTTATGATCAGTTGCGATATACAATTACTGTTGGGACTTTATTTATACTTTACCGGTATGTGGTTTGAAAAAGTAAAGACCGGCATGGGTGCTGTGATGAAGGACCCGGCTGAACGTTTCTTTGCCGTTGAACATGCTTTGATGATGATCATTGCCTGGTTACTGGTTCATATTGGGCGAAGCATGGTAAAACGTGCCGATACCGATACTCAAAAACACAAGCGCACACTAATATACTTTGGTATTGCGTTACTTATTATCCTGGCAATGATCCCATGGCCTTTCCGCCAGCCGGGAATTGGCAGACAATTATTTCCTCAGTTTTAAAATGATCTGAACCTGTATGGCAAAGAAGAAAGATGAACCCATTATCCTGATCACAAATGATGACGGTATAACAGCTCCCGGAATAAAAAGTTTAATAGAAGCTGCAAAGGGATTGGGCAAAGTTGTAGTGGTGGCACCGGATAAAGCACAAAGTGGCATGGGACATGCCATTACCATTGGCGACCCTTTACGAATGGATAAAGTTGATATGTTTGGCGATGTTGAGGCATGGCAAACTTCGGGCACACCGGTAGATTGTGTTAAGCTTGCTGTTGATAAGATACTGCACCGAAAACCCGATCTGTGTATCAGCGGCATTAACCATGGGGCCAATCATTCTATCAATGTGATCTACAGCGGTACGATGAGTGCTGCCATGGAAGCATCTATTGAAAGTATTCCCAGTATTGGTTTTTCGTTGCTGGATTACCGTTTTGATGCTGATTTTTCTGCAGCCAGTTTTTATGCCAACAAGATCATTAAAACAATTTTGGGAAATAAATTAGACAAGCACCTTTTATTAAATGTAAACATCCCTTCAATACCAAAAAAAGAGATCAAAGGGATCAAGATCTGCAAACAGGCTTACGCAAAATACAAGGAAGAATTTGATGAACGCATTGACCCCCATGGAAAAAAATATTATTGGTTAACCGGCGAATTCATCAATTATGATACTGCTAAAGACACTGATGTGTGGGCATTAAAAAATAATTATGTAAGTGTGGTACCTGTGCAGTTTGACCTTACGAATTATACATTAAAAAAATTATTGGAAAAGAAGAAATTATTTAAGTAATGCTGAAGAAAGACAATTTTATTTTTGGTTTTATCATGGGCCTCATCGCCCCGTTTATTGGCTTTGCTATTTTTAAATACAGGCAGCTTGGGCCCCTCAATTATTATGAAGCACTGCAATATATTTTTGCACAACCCGGCCATAAGATGTTAACGGTTGCCATCAGCCTTTCTTTGATGGCCAATGCTGTTCTGTTTACGATTTATATCAATGCCCGGATAGATAAAACGGCCAAGGGCATTTTTGTGGCTACACTTTTATATGCTTTAACCGCTTTGAGTATTAAAACATTTGGGTAAGAAAAATGAAATATTATATCATTGCCGGTGAAGCAAGTGGCGACTTACACGGCAGTAATCTTATCAAGGAATTAAAAAAAAGAGATACTGCAGCCAACATCCGTTGCTGGGGGGGCGATAAGATGGAAGCTGCCGGGGCTACGCTGGTAAAGCATTACAAAGAGCTTGCCTTTATGGGTTTCCTGGAAGTGATCAAAAACCTCCGCACCATTTTAAAGAACATCAAGGTTTGTAAAAAAGATGTCCTGCAATACAAACCCACAGCATTGATACTTATTGATTACCCGGGTTTTAATTTACGCATTGCCAAATGGGCAAAAGAACAGCGCATCACGGTCATTTACTATATTTCTCCGCAGGTATGGGCATGGAAAGAGAATCGTGTTAAACTGATCAGGAATTGTGTTGATAAAATGCTGGTCATCTTACCTTTTGAAAAAGACTTTTATAAAAAATGGAATTATGAAGTAGAATATGTTGGCCATCCCCTGGTGGAAGTGGTAGCGGAATTTGGAATTAGGAATCAGGAATTAGGTTTGAATAATGCAGACTCACTTTTACCCAATTCCCTCCCGCCCCTGGCGGGACCAATTCCTAATTCCAACATCATTGCACTGCTCCCCGGCAGCAGGCAGCAGGAGATCCTGAAAAAACTGCCCATCATGCTGGAAGTGGCCAAACATTTTCCCAACTATCAATTTGTGGTTGCCAAAGCACCGGGACTTGATGAACATTTTTATGCTGAACTTTTAGCTCCTTACAAGAACGTATCATCCGTGGTTAATAAAACCTATGACCTTTTGGTACGGTCAAAAGCTGCACTGGTTACCAGTGGCACGGCAACTTTGGAAACCGCATTATTTGCTGTACCCGAAGTGATCTGTTATAAAGGCAGTGCCTTCTCTTACCAGATAGCCAAACGGTTGATCAAAATTAAATTCATCGGTTTGGTAAACCTCATCATGGATAAAGAAGTGGTGAAAGAATTGATACAGGATGAACTGACGGTTGAAAATTTAAAGTATGAATTGAATTTGCTTTTAACTGATGAAGCAAAACAACTGCAGTTACAAAAAGATTATGCTTCACTCAAAGCCCTTTTAAGCCAGGGTGGCCATGCTTCGGCCAATGCAGCGGAGCATATTTACAATTACCTGCTTAAATTACCGCAGTAATTTTATGGCCAGTATGATCATCGCCAGCAGGAACAATAAAATTGATAACCTGTTAATACCATGCATGTACTTCACAAAGCTGGAATGAGGACGATTGGGGTCTTTTTTCTTCAGGTATAAATATTCAGCGATCTGGCTAAGTACACTCATGTTTTTAACGTATTGATGTAAAATTAATGCTTAAATTTATATTCCAAATATTTGTTAAAGGATATAGGCATAAAAAACTAAAAAGGTTCAAAATCCGTATCTTCTGTAAACAAAAGAACATGAAATATTTTATTGCCATTGTTGTTTTATTGGCTGCTTTTAATGCACAGGCCCAAACCCACAAATACACAGTTACAAAAACTGATGCGGAATGGCGCAAACTCTTAACCGCAGAGCAATACCAGGTTACCCGTAAAAAAGGAACTGAAAGGGCTTTTAGCGGAGCGTATTGGGATAATCATCAAAAAGGAATTTACAAATGTATATGTTGCAACCAGGAGTTATTCAGTTCAGCCACTAAATTTGAAAGCGGAACGGGCTGGCCAAGTTTTTGGCAGGCCGTAAAAAAAGCAAATGTGGAAGAAATTACGGATAAGAGCTATGGCATGGAACGTACCGAAGTTAACTGCAGCAGGTGTGGTGCCCATTTAGGGCATGTTTTTGACGACGGACCAAATCCTACCGGGCTCCGGTATTGTATGAATTCAGCATCGCTTATATTTGAAAAAAAATAAAAAATTGTGAGTGAAAGCAAATCCTGCGACTCAACTTTACTTCTAATCAGGGGCTTTGATATCTTTGAGCATATTACTGATGAAGAATACGAGGAACTTGACCTCATTCATAATTATATAGAAGCATCGAACGGGGAATACATATATTTTCCTCATCAAAACCGAAACAAGCTTTATTTTACAAAAGATGGTTTTATAAAACTGGGGTATATAGATGAACAGGGTAATGAAGTTATTAAAGAGATCATTCAGAAAGGTGAGGTTTTTGGCCAGTTTACTTTAGAAAAAAATAACGACAGGGATGAATTTGCACAGGCTTACAAAAGTGATGTAAGCCTGTGTGCATTTACCATGGAAGATTTTTTGCGTCTTCTACAACGTAAGCCTGAAATGGCCATCGCATTCAGCTTTCACCTGGGCAACAAACTTCGTAAAGTTGAAAACCGGCTATTGAACATTTTAAATAAAGATGTCAAAAGCAGGTTGGCCCAATTGCTTTTACAATTGGCTCTTGACAATAATTCTATTAGTGATAACAGTGCTGTTATTGATAAGTTTTTAACTCATGAGGATATTTCTAAACTCATCGGTTCATCAAGACAGACAGTAACTACAACCTTGAACCAGTTTGAAAAACTTGGCCTGATCACCATTTCAAAAAATAGTATCACGCTTAATGATATTATCCTGCTAAAAAAGACCGGGGAAAGCATTTAAAATCACCTTTTATAAATTGTAAGTGGTAGCCAGTTCTTTTAATTCCAGGATATTGGTAACACCCAGCTTTTCAAATAACCTGGCCTTATGGGTACCTACTGTGGAGGTTTGAATATTCAGGGTATGGGAAATATCTGTAACTGTTTTTCCTTCAAGTAATAATGAAACGATCTCAAATTCACGTGGTGACAATTCATTGAACGGGTTACCCGATTTCCCGGAATAAGAATCTTCAGCAAGTTTTTCTGCAAGCGTATCACTTATATATTTTTTTCCGTTGAGAATGGTACTGATGGCACGGGTGATATCTTCCAGCGGCGCTTCTTTTGAAACAAACCCGCTGGCACCTGCTTTCATAAAACGTTTGGCATAAATATTTTCAGCACTCATCGAGAACATTAAAACTTTGGCGGCAGGATAAGTAATGTGTACATATTCCATCAATCCGAGTGTATCTGTATTAGGCATTTGTATATCCATGATGATGAGGTCAAACTGCTCATTTTGTAATTTTGAAATGGCCGTTTCACCATTCATGGCCTCATGAATTTCAGCTGGATTGTATATATCTGATAACAGGGTTTTTATACCTGATCTTACAACAACGTGATCATCTACTAATAGAAACTTTTTCATTTCGCAGGGTTTAGATGAGGGTACCTATTAAATACATTTACACTATGAAGATAGAATTTTTTCGACAAAATAATAGATAATATCCTATTTAATAATTTGCTGCATTGTGCCACCTTTACCGCTATTTACAAAATAGTATATCTACGTATTTTATAATAGTAAAAACACTTATAAAAGAATGATATGCTAAGCTCTCAAATCCAAATAATCCAGGCAGCACCGTGCGTATTATGAAAAAGAACAAAAATTATTTTCCCTTTCCTTCTTTAATAAAAAATGATCTAACACATTATACCCTCCATAGTAGAGACGCAAAATACAGTGGTATAGTTGAAAACTCTGTACACAGTTTTTTTCTTATGGGTATGGGTGGAGAGATGCTGGAATCAAACCAGGCTGCAACATCTATGTTTGGTTATTCTCCCGATGAATTCAGAACGCTAAAAAGATGGAACATCATTGATCACCATGATCCCAATTTGTTAGCTGCCATACAAGACTGTGAAAACAGCGGCTTTGCCATTACAGAAGCCCGGGGCATCAAAAAAAATGGCGAAATATTTCCCGTAGAGATAACTGCAACTTTTTTTAAAGATTGCAAAGGTGGAGGCAATATCTGTTGCATGGTCTCAGATCTGAGCATTCATAAAAAAACAGAAGCCGCCATGCGGTTAAGCAAAGAGCGTTATGACCTGGTTATAAAAGCTACTAAAGACCTGGTTTGGGACTGGGACCTGGTTACCGGGGAAATTTACAGGAATGACAGCAGTTTATTTGATGTGTATGGACTCCGGAGCAATGAGGCCATTAAAAATATCGGGGACTGGTCAAACTTTATTCATCCGCTTGACAAAGAAAAAATAACGGCGCTGATCGATCATTATGTGAACTCAGCGGAAGAGAATGATTTTGTTTTTGAATACCGTTTCAGGAAAGCCGACGGCACGTATGCTTATATCAGCGATAAGGGTTACATCATCCGAAATGCCCGGGGCAAAGCCATACGGATGATCGGTGCAGCTGAAAATATAACCGAACGCAAACAAACAGAACTTGCCATTGAAGAAAGTGAACAGCGGTATAAAAATTTTCTTGAGCTAAGTACCGAAGGTATCTGGCGCATTGAACTTAAAGAAGCGATGGACATTACTGCGCCATTGGAAGAGCTGATCGAACATTGCTTCAGTAGTGCCTATATAGCAGAATGCAATGATGCATATGCACAAATGTATGGCTTTCGGGAAGCTGTTGAATTGATAGGTATTCCTATAAACAAATTATGGCCAATTGAAAACGCTGTCACCATTAAATACATCACCGGTTTTATTAAAAACGGCTTTAAAGCCACTGAAGAAATAAGTTACGAATACAACAGGAATGGCGAACAGGTAATTTTTATAAATACCATGGTGGGAATAGTGGATGGTGATTTTTTAAGACGTGTATGGGGAACCCGGAGAGATATAACCGACCAGGTTAGAACAGAAAAAGCGCTGGCTGAAAGTGAAAATAATTTACGCACAATAATACAAACCAACCCGGAGTGTATTAAATTAATAGATAAAGAAGGCACCCTGCTGGAAATGAACCCGGCCGGCCTGGCCATGATCCAGGCAGACAGCCTGGACCAGGTTGTTGGCAACAGCCTGGTAAAACTTGTAGTTCCTGCATACAGGGAGGCATTTAAAAGATTAATACAGGATGTTTTTAAAGGTAATGAAGCAGAGCTTCAGTTTGAGATCACAGGATTAAAGGGCAGGCATTGTTACCTGGATACACATGGTGTGCCTTTAAGGGATGAAAAAAATAATATAATTGCATTACTTGCAGTAACACGTGATATAACTGAAAAAATTCAGCTCGAAAACAGCCTGAACGAGGAAAGACAGATCAGGCAGCAACAGATCACCGGAGCCGTTATTGCAGGCCAGGAAAAAGAACGTACTGAAATTGGAGAGGAACTGCATGACAATATAAACCAGATACTGGCTTCCACTAAATTGTATATTGAATGCAGCCTGAAAGATACCGAGCCCCGCAGGGACCTGATCATTGAAAGTAAATTGCTTTTGGAAAAAGCCATGAAGGAGATCAGGGCACTTTCCAAATCATTGCTGCCGCCATCTTTAGGAGAAATTGGTTTAAAGCAGGCCTTACATGAATTGATCGGGAATATTAAACAGGTAAATGAACCCGCCATTTCCATTGAGTGGAATGATACGTTAGAAAATGATATCAATGCCAAACTGAAACTTACTATTTTCCGGATCGTTCAGGAACAACTGAGCAATGTAATTAAACACGCTAATGCTAAAAATATAATCATCAGTATTAAAAAAGAAGACGGCCATATACAACTTGGCGTAAAGGATGACGGTCAGGGCTTTGATACCTCAGTAAAAAGAGTTGGTGTTGGCTTGAGAAATATAAGTAGCAGGGCTGAAGTTAATAACGGATCGGTCTGCATTGTATCTGCCCCGGGTGAAGGCTGTGAATTGATCGTAACCTTTTCTGATTAAGTGCTGCAGATCATTTTAATGGAGTGTGAGCAGGTGCGCCCTTACCTGGTCAAAATGCTCCCAGGGAATAAAATGGCTGGCGCCCGGAATAATGATCACTTTTACCTGTGGATTATTGGCCAGCTTTTTTTTACCATATTCCACATTCTTTACCGTAACAAATTTATCAGCATCCCCGTGAATAAATGTTACCGGCATTTGCAGGGAAGCATAGCCCGTATCTATTCCATACAGGTCTTTCTTAAAATAAATGATCTCGTTATTGGAAGGCTTAAATGCCCCGGGCATGAACCATCTTAATGGGGTGTACATAAAAAGATAACGCCAATATTCCTTTGGTTCATCTTTTGGCGAGATCGAACCTGCCAGTATCGTAAGTGATGCATAAGCCGCCGGAAGATCCTGTGCCATTTTAACAATAACAGGCCCACCAATACTGTGACCGATAAGATGAACCGGCATTTGGTTATTTTCTTTTTCTATTATTTTATTGAGCACTGCGGCCTGCCGGGGCAAATGCCAGGCATCTCCAAAACCGCTGAAACCAAAGCCCGGCCTGTCAACCGAAATGATCCTGAAATGATGCAGCAATGCAGTATCCATCATATAGATCCTGAACGCATCCCAACTGCCCGGGGAGCCATGAACAAAAAACAAGGTAGGCAAAGTATCAGCCCCGGTCTTTGCATAGTGCAATTTGATATCGTCAACTTCGATATCATGAAAGCTGATGTGTAAACCTTTTTGATCAAACTCAGCTTTTGCTTTACTATCGCTAACCCTGAATTTCATACAGCTTTGGGCAAAAATGATCCAGCATGTAATAAAAACAAGCAAACCCCATTTCAGTTTCTTTTTTGCTTTTTTATTCATCTGCTTGACATGATTTTAAAATTGTTCCAGATTTTTTACAACCGCTTTGTTCTCTTTGAACATTTGCATCCCTTCTTTAACCGTTAAATACGGGAACCCTCTTTTATGGTTTTTTATACTGATCGCACACAATAATTTAAAATGCCTTGCAATTTCTTTCCAGGCAAAGAAAAGGGAATGCCCGGGATCATAAATATGTGTAGGCTCGCTGCCGGCGCCGTTTAATTCAATGATAGAAAAATTCCTGCCCGCTTTCAGGTCCTCAAAATTACTGTACATAATATCCAGGCGGCCAAAATAAAATTCAGGTACCTGCTTACAAACCTGGTCAAAGTTTTTTGTAAATAGAGCATCGGCCCAATGACTTACATCAATGAACTTTGCACCCCGTGCGTGGTTTCCATAAGGTACTAAATTTCTTAACTCATCTTTTTCCGGCACAGCATCCAATCCTTCGCCATACATTTTTTGCAAGGCCGCTAACTGTAAATGAAATCGTGGGTCCTGTTCGATCAGCTGGGTTATCGTGGATATGCCATCGCCTTTTACAATTAAAAATTCTTTAGCCACAATGCCCGTGATAAATCCATCAGGCTGATCAGGCATGCGGCAATAAAATATACCAACTTCCTGCGGGTGTGCAATAAACTCCTGTACTAAAAAATCGATGTTGATCTTAGCTGCATATGTTGCAATATCGGGCAAAGCGTGTATTTTTTCCACGCCCCTGCCCTTTCCGCCAATATCGGGTTTGGCAATACAGGGAAAAGAAATGCCGGAAGCGGCAACAGTTTTTAAAATATCATCCGTACCAGTTCCATATTTAAAAAATAAGGTACGGGGAATATATTCAGCAGGGATAATATCATAGATCTCTTTTTTCGACTCCATTAAAAACCCTGCATTCTTTATCCTGGGATTGGCTGCATTAAAAAAGAAGAATGACCTGGCTTTTGCCGCATAATAAAACCATACAAAATACATGGGTATATACACAATATCAAATGACCAGTACTCCCAATGGGTAAGTTTGTGTATGAATAATTTAAATTTCTTCACGATAGATTTATTGGCCTTGTTTAAGGTTCATGATCTCTTCAAATTGATGATGCTGCAAAAGATCAGTATGTAAAAAATGAATAGATGCGGTTTTTACAACAGCCTGTGTAATGCTGAATGTCTTCATCCCTGTTTGCCTGTTGATGACAAACCCATTCTCGTCATCACCGTGGTCATCTCCATGAAAATCGCGGATAAGTTGTGCATCTATATTTTTTTTAGTCATAACAAATTGCTCAAATAGTTTTTCCCGGCTTTGGATAACTTCCTCCCTATATAAAGTTACTGATGACCAGATATAATTCCCGGAATTGTCCAGTTTTTGTGCATGTTTATTATTTCCATCCCATCTCAATTCATATAAGTTACCGCCTTGAAAAAGAACAATGGTAAACGCTTCAATATTTTCAAGATCCAATGATCCAAAAAAAATAAGGGGGATATCAGCTCCAATGATCTCCAGCAGGATCAACCCCCTGCTTTTACGGTATGGTGGTTGGGGAATATGTTTTTTAAAGGCACCGTTCAGCAATACGGCTACTGCCCCATGGTCACCGGCAGCAAGCCAGGTACCGCCTGCTTTTTGATCTTTAGGAAAGATTATTTTCTTATTGTTTAATACATGAAAAGCAGGAGCAGCGGCGTTTTTTCGCTGTATATGTTCATCCCTGTTTGAAGTAATAATTACTACATCTTTTAGCGGCACAAAACTTACTGTGCACATTGCTGCCGGTATTGTAAAGTTGAAGGTGCTACACCAAAGCTGTCAGCGATACGGATGTCTTTTATAGAAAGAAGTGCCACTTTAATCAAAGCCTGGTGGTGAATACAGTGCTCGAGGTTATACAACACTTCACGATAATAATTTGATTCTATACAAACTGAATTATCTTCATTTTCGCAGAAGATCTTCAGCATTTTATCAGGCTGCTGAAGTTCGAGCTGAATTTGTTTTACTGCATCAACCGCAGCAGCGATCTCGTTTTCGTACAGGGTATTTCTTTTGCGGTCATCATAATGTATCTCCCCAGGCCCGTAACCCGAGATCAGGCATTGATACAGTTCAATGATGTGCCGGGTATGCTGGCCAATGCTTGCATTGCTTAACGCAGTGCATGGTGCTGCATAACTGCCCTGGTCAGGCAGCTGCTGCAATACATCTACCAAACTGTTTAATGCTTCTGTTGATTTATTAAAGACACTTATCAAAGTTTCAATTTTAATAGTTGAGGTATATTTTTCCGGTACATGATGATCAATATAAGGCAGCAGGTAAACGTAATTACTGCATACAAAAACAAGATCATATCCCCGCCAAAGTTAATGCCCAATTTTGTAAGATGAAAAAAAATGGCGCCCGACATCAGGCCCAGTCCCATTAAAGCACCCAATAAAGTGGTGCGTGGTATTAAAATTAAAACGGCAGCGATCAATTCTGCGATCCCGGTTCCAATTCTTCCCCAGGGCTCCATACCCAGGACCGTAAATAGTTCAACCGATTCAGGCTTGGCTGTAAACTTAAAATACAGGGTTTGCAACAGGATGACTGCTGCCACGATCCGCAGGACCCAGATAAAAATTGTCTTACTCATAATTATGCAATTTTAAGATAAATATTGCAAGTCATTTGTCATACAGGCGACACTGCTCCCGTCACTGGTATTTTATGCCTTTCATATACGGATTATATTTCCATTGGGATTTGGCTTATATATCCCCGCAGTCTATCAGCTTGAAGAAATAATCAAATGAATGTCAGTCCCGATGGCTATCGGGATTGTCGAAGCTGGTTTGCTAATCCGTAACCGCCTTCGACATCCCGCCAACGGCGGGAGACAACCTTTTTTTAAACGTATGCACAACTTATATTCCGGCATTCATTTAATCATTTCTTAACAGCCTAAATGGTAAAGCCGAAACAGAGGTTCCGGCTTTACCAGGTCAATTAGTTCATCATTGTTTTTTATTCGGCACAAAACCATCACCCTTCAGGTATTTATCAAGGAACTCCAGCGTTTTGTTGGACGTGGTGATCTGGTTCTCCTTTTTGGCAAAACCATGCCCTTCATTTGGATAAGTAATGTATTCAACCGGCACGTTATTCTTTTTAACACCGGCAACGATCTCTTCACTTTCAATGGGCAGTACCCTTACATCATTCATACCCTGGAAAACGATCAAAGGTTTTTTAATTTTTTCGTAGTTGAATAATGGCGAAATATTTTTTAAGTGAACCGAATCTGCGGTAAAAGGATCGCCCAGTTCATCATACAATGCTTTTCTAAAAGATTCCCAGTAAGGCGGGATACTTTTTAAAGTACGTGGCCAGTTGGCTACACCAAACAGGTCAACACCCACTTTAAATTCATCGGGATAAAAAGCAAGGGCTCCCAAAACCATACAGCCGCCATAGCTGCCGCCTTCTATCCCGATCTTGGAGGTATCGATATAATCCTTTTGCTGCAACCATTTTTTTGCCCAGATGCAATCTTTAAGATCCCCCCCGGCATGATCTTTATTATCCAATTTATAAAATGTTTTACCATAGCCGCTGCTGCCCCGGTTGTTAACCGCCAGCACAGCATAGCCATGATTTACCAAATGTTGTATACTGTTTGAATAGCCTATCCTCGACTGGCCGCCCGGGCCGCCATGTATCCAGAGCAGCGCCGGTACTTTATTATTTTTTGATGCCGTAAGCGGTTTATAATAAATAGCAGGGATCTCTTTTCCGTCGAAGGATTTGAAACGAACAACGGTGGCACTTACCAGGTCATTTTGGTCAACTTCTTTGTTGAGTGTTTGGGTTAGCTGCTTTAAAGTTTTGGTTTCAAAATTGTAGCTGTATAAATTATCAGGGCTGCGGCTGCTTCCTACAGTAAGCAGCATATTTTTTTCAGTTGGCGAAATATTAACCGACTTTACATCACCGTCCTTGATCTCCGGAAAATCAACAGCCTTGCCTGTTGCATGATCAAATAACAATACTTTATTCTTACCATCGGCATTAATAAAAATGGTATGGTATTTTTCATGCTCACTGATCGCCATGAAGTTTACATCCCATTCATCGCTGAAATATTTTGATGAACTGCCTGTATTTAAATTGTATTTAACCACGTAAGAAAATTCACTGCCATCGTTGGTGATATAATAGAATATACTGTCGTTTCTTTCAAAGCCTGTCGGGTTCCAGGTAGCTTCATTATTATTACTGATCTTTTTCATCGACTTCATGGTGCGGTCATACAAATACATTTCATTTTTATCTGTAGTTACACTTTTTGTAAGTGCAATATATCTTTCTGTTGAGCTGATAAGGCTTGGGTCGTAGCCTGAATCATTCTGGTAAAACAGTGTTGCATTCCAACCTGCTGTATCAGCCTTCCACAGGTCAAAATAGCTTTGATTGCGCTTATTGCTGCTGATAAACAATGATCTTTTATCATCGCTCCAGCCATAAACACTATTGGCACTTTTAGGCCAGGGCGTAAGGTCTTTTGCACTGGTATCGTCCGGGCTTTGCAGGTAAACATGTGTATTTTCATTTCCGCCTTCATCGGCTGTATACAAAAATTTATTGGTGCCGGGGAGATAATCAACCGCAAAAAAAGATTCTTTGGTCGACCTGGTAAGCGGTTTCATGGAAGTATCGGCAATGCTGATCTCGTAAAGGTTAAAAATGCCGCTGGTATTGGCATGAACCAATATCTTTGATTCATCTGCGTTAAAAGCAACCCCACCAATACTTTTATTATTGAACAGTTGCTCCGCGGTGTATTGTTTTACGTCTTTACGGGCTTCCGGTTCATTGTTACAGGATACGACCAGCACGATAAGTGCCAGGAAAGGAATGATAATTTTCTGCATGTTGTTAGTTTTTAGAAAGATAATTAAAAATATTTATTCGCATAGATAGTTTATAACTCTAAAAAATCTTACTTTAAAGTGAAATTTAAGATAATTCCTTATAAAATATTGGCCGTATATCAAAAATGAACAGTGAAAATAAAACAGCCGAGGTAAATGCATTTATGAAGGAGCTTGCTCACCCCTTAAAGGCTGAAATAGAAGCTGTGAGGACCATCATTAAAGCAAACCCCAGGATCGCTGAACGAATAAAATGGAATGCCCCCAGTTTTTTCTATATAGATGACCTGGCCACGATACATGTAAAAGCACAGCAACATGTACACCTTATCTTTCATCACCCTGCTATTGTAAAAATAAAATCAGCACTGCTGGAAGGGGATTATAAAGACAGGCGGATGATGTATTTCGAAAATATGAAAGAAGTGAATGCCCGTAAAAAAGAGCTGGCAAAGATCATCAGGGAACTGGTTGAGCTGATGAAGGCCTGATCCAATATTTTCCCGCCCGGTTTCTTAACATTTTTTCTTATTTTTTTGCTGTAAATTTAAAGCTGCATGGATTCCGTTAAGCGATATATCATTTCTTTCACCCTGTTTTTACTGGCAATTAATTTACCGGCACAAAATATCACAGGCACCTGGGAAGGTGAGCTGGAGAATGACCAGTTCATGCAGTTGAACATCATACAAACCGGTGACAAGATCTGTGGATATACCTATGATCATGTAAATAAAGATCAGCGTAGTTATTGTAAGGCTTTTTTTGAAGGGTATTTTGATAAAACGAACCAGAAATTAGTGATCTCCGGTAAATATTTTTTAGAAAACTCCGGCGGACACTTCCTGATGAACATCATTTTTAATTACAAAAAGGAGAAAGGTGTTGAAATACTGGAAGTGAAACCCACCGGCGCCTCTGTTTTATCATCTTTATTGTCCACGTTTGGTATTATTATTGAACCCGAGCCATTTGAGGAAGGGGGCTCAAATGTTGGGTATGCCAGGATAAAAAAAGTATCTGGCCAGCCTTATGAGATCATTGAGCTGATGAAGGATTGTATTGCACAGGATAAAAAGCAACCAGATACTGTTGTAAAAAAAATAATTCCACCAAAAATAAAAAACAACACGCCACCAATAGTAAAGACCGTTCCCCCAAAACCAAAGGACAGCATTATTGTAAAAAATGTTCCACCTAAAAAAAGGGATAGCATATACCCGGCCACCCCTCCACTTGTAATTAAAAAAGAACCGCCGCCATTACCGAAAACATTTAGCGAAAGAAAGAACAAAGAGCAAAGCCGCATTACCGTTGATGTAAAAACCATCAATTTGAAAGTGTATGATAATGCCATCATGGATGGTGATACAGTTAGCATATTATACAATGGTAAATTATTACTTAGCCACCAGCTCCTCTCAGAAAAAGGAATAGAGATAAACCTGGAACTGGATGACAAACAGACCCGCCATGAAATCGTGTTGTTTGCCGAGAACCTGGGCAGCATACCTCCCAATACTGCACTGGTGGTTATTACAGCCGGTACAAAACGTTATGAATTATTTGCCAGCGCCAACCTGGAAGAGAATGCCGTACTCGTTTTTGATTACCGGCCTAAGTGACCATAAGCCCCAACTTTATTTCCCCGCCTCAGCTTTACGGTTATTTTAAAACAGTTTGCTTTGCAATCTGCCTTTAAATGCTTTTCTTTAAGCAACGATCGTCCCCACTCAAATACTGCCAAAACCAACTGCATGCAAAAATTAAACCCCGTTGGGGCTAATGAAAGAGAAATATTTATGGATGTACTCAGGGGCTTTGCCATCCTGGGTATTTTTATTGCCAACCTGAATAGTTTTAGTTTTTATGAAGAGGGCCTTCCTCCCAGTCGCTTCCTTTTACCCGGGGCAGATCATACCATGAGCTTCCTGCATCATATGTTCATAGAAGGTAAGTTTTATTCGATCTTCAGTTTATTATTTGGCTGGGGTATTGCCCTGCAGATAAAAAGAGGCATGGCAGCAGGGATCCATTCACTATCCACCATAAGAAGAAGGTTGTTGTTCATGATGCTGTTAGGTGCCATACATTTAATGATCTGGACAGGCGATATCGTCTTCTTTTATGCGTTATTGGCTTTTATCCTGCTTCCGTTGAGAAAGTTTTCCAATAAGACATTATTGTTTACCGGTGCCATCCTTATCCTTTCGCCCGTTTTACTATACTGGCTCAAAATGACATGGCCGGTGTTGAATTATCCTGCAGATCAATTGAATAAAGTAAATGAACAGGTAAGTCAGCAGTTACTTCCTCAATTCCAGGAGATAAGGTCCCGTGAAGCATTTGCAGCAGCATTAAAAAAAGTTACCTGGTGGGATGTTGTTAAAAATAATATAGCCGGGTTCTTCGGGCGTTATAGTTACCTGCTTTTTGTAAGCCGTATACCCAAAGTACTGGGCATGTTCCTGATCGGGTATGTACTGGGCCGCTCAGATTTTTACAGGAACTTAGAACAGCATAAGAAACTGGTGTACATTATTATTGCTGCAGGACTGCTTATCGGTTTACCCGCCAATTATTTTCTTGCAAAACAGATGCAGGAGCATATGGGTGATTATTTTCAATTAAAACAAAACGGGCTTTATCAAACTATCTTTTATACACTGGGGGTTGTGCCACTGGCCCTGTCCTATGTTGGTATGTTCATGCTGGCCTTTAAAACAAGAACTGGAAATAAATTATTAACGGTACTGGCCCCGGCGGGTAAAATGGCTTTTACCAATTACCTGATGCAGTCGCTGATCGGCAATTTTGTTTTTTTCAGTACCGGGCTCGGTTATATGTGGAAGGTAGGCCCTGTGTACTATACGATCTTTGGAATTGCGGTATTCATTGGCCAGGTAATGATCAGTACCATTTGGTTAAAATATTTTAATTACGGACCGGTGGAATGGGTATGGAGAAGTGCTACGTATAAAAAATGGCAGCCATTCAGAAAAAAGAAAACAACTTAATTTTTCCATTTAAAAATTTATCATGAAAAAAATGATCATCTTCCTGTTGTTCCCACTTGCAATAACAGCGCAGAAAAATTATCCGGCATTACTGGATGATTATGCACAGGCAGAATTCAACATAAAAGAATTCAACGGTACGGTGCTGGTCATGCAGAAAGGTAAAACGATCTATAAAAAAGCTTTTGGCATGGCCGACAGGGAATGGAATATTGCCAATACTATGGAAACAAAATTCCGCATTGGATCAGTTACCAAACAATTCACGGCAGCCTGTATACTGCAACTGGCCGAGCAGGGGAAACTAGGCCTTGATGATAAACTCAGTAAATACATCCCTGATTATCCAAAAGGCGACAGCATAACCATACACATGCTGCTCAACCATACATCAGGCATCAAAAATTACACGGATATCCCCGATTTCTTTCCAAAGGCAGCTTTACCACTTTCAAAGGACACCATGGTAGGCATGTTTAAGAACAGGCCACTGGATTTTTCACCAGGCACAAAATGGAGTTACAGTAACTCGGGTTATTTTTTATTGGGCATGATCGTTGAAAAAGCATCTGGGAAAGATTTCAGTGATTATTTACTGGAGAACGTAATTAAGAAAATTGGATTGAAGAATACCTCGATGGATAACCTGGATTCTGTATTGGCATTCCGGGCAAAGGGCTATGGTAAGAACAGGGACGGCGTTTGGCAACATGCTTTGTATATTTCCATGGAAGGGCCATATAGTGCAGGCGCCATGGTATCAACAGTTGATGATATGTATAGCTGGACCAAGGCGTTAAATAACAACCAGGTGATCTCTGCGGCAAGTACTCAAAAAATGATGACGAATTATAAAGAAAATTATGGTTATGGTATTAGTGTTGATAGTTTAAAAACACATAGGCGGGTTTGGCACAATGGTGGTATTCCGGGTTTTGCATCATACCTGGCTTATTTTCCCGGCGATGATATTTGTGTTGCCATTATTTCAAACAATGGATCAAATTCAACTGTGCTGGGTATTGCCTTGTCTTCTATTATGTATGATCTGCCTGTACAAAAACCATACATTCCCAAAGAAGTAAAGATCGAGCCTGCACTGCTGGAAAAGTATGTTGGAAAATATATTGCCACCGGCCCCATTGAACTTATCATAAAGAATGGAAAATTGTACCGCCACCGGGACGGTGTACCTGATATAGAATTAAAGGCTGAATCAAATACAAGATTTTTTTATGCTGATAAATCTGACCGCTTTATTGAATTTGAAGTTGATAAGGCCGGGAAAGTGACCAAAGCATGGTTTATTGGTGGCGATAAAGTTGAAATGAAGAAACAGCAATGAAGAAAGAAATATAGATGGACCACAGTTAACGGACAACAGCCGAACAAACAACATTAATATGAAGCACCGAATGGTAAGGATCATCATGTATATGGTCATTGGATTTGCAGCCGCATTTTTATACAGTTATTTTAAAAACCAATGAGCGAAGAAAAAAATACAGAGGGGCCAGAGTCAACGGACGATCCGCAGGATCCAGCGGGTGGGCAACAGCAGGACAAGCAACTACGGGATGAAAATCCTGCAGGTGAAGTTGTTATTACCCCTGAGCCTGTTGCAGAAACTGAACAGTCATTAAGCGAATTAAACGTTATAAACGACTCAACCGATAATATGGAAGTACATCATCATACTCATCCTGCCCATGGGAAGAAAAACTGGAAGAGTTATTTCTGGGAATTCCTAATGCTGTTCCTGGCAGTGTTCTGTGGTTTTTTGGCAGAATACCAGTTGGAACATGTAATAGAACATCAGCGTGAAAAGGAATTAGCCAAAGCACTTTATGACGAATTATTGGATGATTCCACGGCGGTTGTTACTAAATTAACTAACCGCCTGGAAAAAGAAAAGGATATGGATTACCTAAGTAGTTACTTTAAGGATAGTTCATTGAATAATCTTCCCAAGGAATTTTATCCGGCCTATACCACCAGTTTGTATCTTATTAATACGTATTCATTTGAACCTAAAGATGGTATTCTCAGCCAACTCAAAAATTCGGGCTCTATGAGGTATTTTAAAAGCGTTGCTTTGCAAAAGTTACTTGGCGATATCAATGTCAATATAAATAATGTGCGAACCCGTAATGAACAGGAGTACCAATACTTCTCCAGTCCTGTAAAACCATTCATGCTAAAATATTATGATTGGAGTTGGATAGATAATTTACGTAAAGAAGATACGACTGCCAATGTTTTAGATGTGATAAACAATTACCGGAAAAGTGACAGGAACATTGAAAGTAAAATTTTGAACATGCAATCCATCGATCGTATCGAAGCCTCCAACCTGATATTGTTTTATAAGCAAATGATGGTATCAAGCCGTACGCTTCAGTACAAGAATTACATCATCACCAATCATAAGATCTTACAGGTTTTAAGAACAAATTATTCTTTTAAAAATGAGTGAAGAAAAAAATATACCACCGGAAGAAATTCCGCAGGAGCCACCGGTAAATGAAGTGCCAACAGAGGAAACTATATCATCTGCTGATACATTTTCTGAAGCACAACAAACCCTTAAACCATTAAACGAATTAAGCGTTTCAAACGATAAAATGGAAGTACATCACCACACCCATCCCGATAGCCATCGGGACCATGGCAAAAAAAACTGGAAATCTTATTTCTGGGAATTTTTAATGTTGTTCCTGGCCGTGTTCTGCGGCTTTTTGGCAGAATACCAGTTAGAGCATAAGATTGAAAGAGACCGTGAGCAGGTTTATGTTCAAAACCTCCTGGAAGATTTGAAAGCCGACACCGCAATCTATAATGATTACACAAGAAATAATAAATTTCTTTTTCAATCCATTGACACACTTATACAACTTATAAAGAGCCCGGAAAGAAAACAACACATTGCTAAACTTGCCTTTACTGCAAGGATGATACTCCCTAAATACAAGCCCCTTTATACAACGGATCGTACTTATGAACAAATGAAAAGTTCCGGGGCCTTACGGCTAATCAGGAACAAGCCGGTAGCTAATCGTATTTCTCTATATTATTACTCTGTCATCGACTTAAAAAAATACAATGATGCAGCTTTTACCTGGGGCTCAGATTTTGGAAAAGAGATGGGAAAGATCTTTGATGCAGAATTACTGCTAAACATAATAAAAGAGAAAAAGGAGCAGCCCGCTATTGCATCTGATTTGCTTACCGAAGATAGAATTACGCTAAATGAATTAATAACAAGTGCGCAATATTTATACGGGTCATTTTTACTGGGAGAAAAGATTGGTGACCAAAGAAATATTGCAGCCAAAAATCTCATTGAGTTAATTAAAAATGAATACCACCTGGAATAATATGAACGAAGAAGAAAATATACCACCGGAAGAAATTCCGCAGGAGCAACCGGTAAATGAAGGGCCAACAGAGGAAACTATATCATCTGCTGATACATTTTCTGAAGCACAAAAAACCCTTAAACCATTAAACGAATTAAACGTTTCAAACGATAAAATGGAAGTACAGCACCACACCCACCCACCACACGGTAAGAAAAGCTGGAAATCCTATTTCTGGGAATTTTTAATGCTGTTCCTCGCTGTGTTCTGCGGTTTTTTGGCAGAGTACCAGTTGGAGCATAAGATTGAAAAGGACCGTGAACTACAGTTTATCAAATCGCTGACCACAGATCTGGACGATGATGTAAAAAGCCTGAACGCAATGATAGCGGAGGAACAAGGCGGGATCAAAAGTCTTGATACCTTAATTGATCTGCTCAACAATCCTCAGCTTGCAAAACAACATGGAGACGAGCTATACTATGTGGCAAGGATAGGCCCGAGATCAATTCCTTTTGCAAATAATAGCCGCACATTCGATCAATTAAAAAATTCTGGTGGGTTCCGGCTTATCAGGAAAACGGAAGCCTCTAATAATATCATGGGTTATTATAACCAGTTTTCCTGGATACGCCTGCTGGAAGATAATTATAACCATGAGTTTGATAATTTTAAACACATTGCGGCTAAAATTCTTGACCCAGTCATCTTAAGAAGGCAGGAAGCCGACAAAGGAAATATTGAGCGAAGCAATGACAATCCCTCCCTTAGAACCTATGATATTGAAATGCTGAAAGAAATGGCCTTTCATACGGTACACATGAACGGCTCAAGACGATCAAAATTATTGTTGTTTGAAAAACTGAAGCAAAGTGCTGAAGCGTTAAACGATTATTTAAAAAAAGGATATCACCTGGATTAAAAAAATAATTATGAAAAAATACTTTTTATGCAGTTTGCTGTTTTTATTGTTTGTCCAGTTTTCTGTCTCTGCCCAAAAACCCCGTGCCAGGGATATTGGTATTCCCTTTGATGGTACGCCGGGAAAGTATAATGCCATTACCGATGTTAGAGGAGTGGAAGTTGGTTACAGCACCATCATCGCCGGCACAGGAAAAAACATAAGAGGCAAAGGCCCGGTACGTACAGGTGTTACGGCTATTTTACCAAGAGGCCGGAATAATAATCCGGTTTTTGGTAACTGGTATTCCTTAAATGGCAATGGAGAAATGACCGGCACTACCTGGTTAACTGAATCTGGTTTTCTGGAAGGCCCCATTATGATAACCAATACCAACAGTGTGGGTGTAGTAAGGGATGCAGTGCTGAAATGGTTTGTAAAAAAAGGTTGGTACAAAGAAGATTTCTGGTACACCTACCCTGTTGTGGCAGAAACTTATGATGGTTTTTTAAATGACATTTATGGTTTTCATGTAAAAGAAAGTAATGCATTTGAAGCATTGGATAGTGCAAAGAGTGGGTTTTTAAAAGAAGGTAATGTTGGCGGCGGCACGGGTATGATGTGTTTGGGTTTTAAAGGAGGTTCAGGAACTTCGTCAAGAATAATAAAAATAAAAGACTCTACATATACTTTGGGTGTATTTGTACAATCCAATTTCGGCAGGAAAAGAAATCTTACTATTGCCGGTGTGCCGGTTGGTAAAGAATTAATTGACACGTTGAACAATGAATTCAAAGCTCCTCCTTCATACCAGGAAGGTGATGGTTCTATTATTGTTGTTGTTGCCACCGATGCTCCTGTATTGCCACACCAATTAAAAAGAATAGTTCAGCGGGTATCATTAGGTATCGGAATAGTGGGAGGCCAGGGAACAAATGGTTCCGGTGATATTTTTATTGCCTTTTCAACTGCTAATCCAACTGCTTTTCAAAGAGACAATTTTACAAAAGTTGATGAGTTGCCCAATGACCTGATCAATCCATTATTTGAAGCCACCATACAGGCAACGGAAGAAGCCATCATCAATGCGATGGTGGCTGCCGAAACCATGGAGGGCATCAATGGCAACAAAGCGTATGGCCTGCCACATAAACTGGTGATTGATATTTTAAAAAAATATAACAGGATCAAATAAAAAGATAACCATCAAATAATTAAACGTGAAAAAAACACTGTTCTTCATTTTCTTTTTTTTAAGTGCCCAGCATATTTTTTCACAAAGCCAATCTGTTGATTCCCTCTTAAAAGAAATCGCCATTGAAAAAGAGGAAGACAAAAAGGTTGACTTGATAATCAGAATTTGGACTACAGGATTTGACCGGGATCCTAACCTTATAATACAAACAGGGAAGGCATTACTTGTCCAGGGGCAGGAAAACAAAAATAGGATAACGGAAGCATCGGCATATTGTTTTTTAGGAACCGGCTACCGTATTAGTGGAAACCCGATAAGGGCATTGGAGGTGCAGCAGAAAGGCTTGGTGCTGGCAGAAAAAGCAGGTAACTTTTCTATACTGGCCATGATAAGAAATCAAATTGCACATACTTATCGTGACCGTGAAGAATGGGAAAATGCATTTAAGATTTATTATGGTGCTTCAGTTGATGCTGCCAAAGGCGAAAACGAAATCATAAAAATATGGCCTCTGATGAATATGGGTGTTTGTTATCTGAATTTGAATAAACTGGATTCCGCCTTATCGTTTTTACAAAGATCCTATGAATCCAGTATACGAAATAATAAAGTGGATGTTGCCTATATACTCTGGAATTTAGGTAGCGTAAATAGCAAAATGGGTAATGCCGCTTTGGCCGTTACCTATTTTAATATGGCCATTCAGGAAGCAGGAAATGACAAAAAAATTAGGCAATTAAGTTTTGCCTATACTGGACTGGCAGAACATTTTCAACGGATGAGTCAACGCGATAGTATAATTTTTTACGCCAAAAAAGGTTTAGATGTTGTACAACATACTCCTTTCTTTTTTATGAGTGTAAAACCAGCAAAAATGCTTGCGGAACTTTATGAGAAAAGTAATTGCGACAGTACACTAAAATATGCCAACATTTATAAAATAGCCAATGATTCAGTTGCCAGCAATAAAATAAATCAGCAAATCCAGGTGATGACATTTGATGAGACATTGCGACAACAGGAATTAGCAGCAGAAAAAATGAAAACAAATGATGAACGAAAACAAAATATCCAATTCGCATTAATTGCTTTCGGCATCATCAGCTTCATCATTATCTTTTTATTACTCAGCCGAAGTTTTATTACCAATACCAAACTCATTGAGTTTTTAGGAGTGATTGCTTTATTGATCGTTTTTGAATTTCTCAACCTGTTGTTACATCCCTTTTTAGAACGAGTTACCAACCACTCCCCTGTTTTGATGTTACTGGCATTGGTTTGTATTGCGGCATTGCTGGTACCGCTTCATCATAAAGTAGAAAAATGGGCTACTGCTAAACTGGTGGAGAAGAATAAAAAGATAAGGCTGGCAGCAGCGAAGAAAACGATTGAGCAGTTGGAAGGAGATGCTGATACTGATGTAAAAGGTTAGATGCGTAGCATCGGCTAATTTTGTAACAAGGGACTTTAGTCCGTTGCAAAGCTCGGTAGTAAAATGAGAGCCATAGGCTCGATACATAAGTACAAAAAACTAAAATACATGGCTAACACATACCATCAAATTTACTTGCAAACGGTTTTTGCAGTAAAGTATCGCAATGCCGTAATTGAGAAAGCCTGGAGCAAACAACTACATGCAGTTATTGGCAACTTAGTTAATGAAGCCAATTCCAAAACCATTATTGTAAATGGTGTGGAAGACCATATCCATTGTTTTGTTGGATTAAAACCCGTGGTTTCCGTCTCGGAATTAATGAAAACCGTAAAAGCAAAATCATCAAAATATATAAATGACCATTCATTAACTAAAAGCAGGTTTGAGTGGCAGGAAGGTTATGGAGTCGTTTCTTACAGTCAGTCTCAGGTAGATAAAGTTTACAAGTATATCTAAAACCAAGAAGCACATCATGCAAAGCAAAATTTTAGGGATGAGTATTTGGATTTTTTAAAGAAGTTTAAAATTGAGTATGATGAGCAATATATTTTTCAAGAACTGATATAAATATGTGTCGAGCCTATGGCTCTCTGTGTAGATTTCTTTTAACTGCAACGGACTAAAGTCCGTTGTTACAAAATGTTTCGAGCCGATGGCTCT
>JBDSGK010000143.1:0-9229 GCA_039919015.1 Ferruginibacter sp. | reverse complement strand
GAAGTGATTCTAGTTTTTCGATACGGCTAAGTAATTCATCGTTTTGTTTTTTTAATTGCTGCACGGCTTTAACCAATGGCATTACAAACTGGCTGTAAGAGATGCTGTAGGTATCGGTGATATTTTGTGGTGCATTCAACCCATCAAAATGATAGCCTAGTGCCAATGCAGTTTTTTCTACCTCCTGGGCAATAAAGCCGGTTTGTATAAAATTTTCAGCTTTGTTATAGGTTTCAGCAGTTTTCATTCTTTTTAACCTGACTGAATCCGGCATCAACTGCATAATATGCTCGTCTAATTTTTTTAGATTGATAGTATAGCTAACGGGGCGTAGCCTGGTAATAAAATCAAGGCCAGGTACATCTTCATGTATATTTTCTTTAAACCTGCCATCGCTGAGGTTGCTCCAATTGGCATAACCGCCGATCACGATGCCTGCGGTATTCTGCCCAATCACAACTTTGGTACTTGCATTAACAATAGCATTCTGACCAATTGCCGTTGCAGCATTTAAATTTGGTGCATTTAGTTGTGCCCCATATCCAATAATTGTATTATAACTACCGGTGACGTTATCAGGGAAAGGATTTCTACCTATGTGTGTATTACCAATTCCTGTTGTATTGGAATAAAGAGCTCCATGACCAATAGCAACATTATCATATCCTGTTGTATTGTTATAAAGTGCATAATTTCCTAAAGCAGTATTCTGAAAGCCTGTTGTATTAAAATTTAATGCAGCAGTTCCAAATCCTGTATTATTGGAACCCGTTGTATTAAAATTTAATACAGAGCTTCCAATTGCTGTATTATTGGTACCTGTTGTATTTGATTCCATTGCCCAAATTCCGATTGCCACGTTATCTGAAGCTGTGGTATTACTTAAAAGGGCTCCATTTCCAATGGCCACATTACGCATACCAGTTGTGTTGAAATAAAGTGTAGAATTCCCATTGGCTGTATTCTGACCTCCTGAAGTATTACTTCGCAGTGCATATATTCCTGTGGCCGTATTACTACCTCCAGTTGTATTGGAATAAAGTGCAGCGTATCCGTTGGCTGTATTATTAATGCCTGTTGTATTGTTTGTAAGTGAAATATAGCCGGTTGCAGTATTACTTTCTCCACTTGTGTTGGCATAAAGTGCATTATAACCGGTTGCTGTATTGGTACCACCTGTTGTATTCAGATACATGGCATATCCACCTGTAGCAGTATTGTATGTACCCGTGGTATTGCTGTTAAGTGCTGCAACCCCATGTGCTGCATTGTAATTTCCGGTTGTATTGGAATATAACGCTGCAAAACCGTTAGCTGTATTTTGCTGACCGCTTGTATTCAGGTAAAGTGAATACATACCATGTGCGGTATTATTATTACCATTGTTATTTTGCAGAGCGGCAGCGCCGGTTGCGGTATTATTAGTTCCTGTTGTATTCAGTTGTAGCGCATTCAATCCAACGGCTGTATTATAACCGCCGCTGGTATTATTCATCAATGTACTGCTACCCAATGCAGCATTACCGGTACCAGTTGAGTTTGACAAAAGCGATTTAAAACCGAATGCTGTATTGAAAGTTCCCGAACTGCCTAGTTCCAATGACCGATATCCCAGTGCTGTATTTAGAGAAACTGAATCTATAATACCGGATCTCTTATTATTCATCCTGAAATTCAGTGATGTGGCATCGGTGGTTCCAATGAAATTGGTTGCCGAGTTGGTACCTGTATTGCCGGTAAGGGACCAGCCAATTGCACTTACGCCTATCTGTACCCATGCACTGCTGTTATAAAACCAAAAGCTGCTGGTGGTGGTATCGTACAGCAGCAAACCTTTGGCAGGGTTCACTATTGCGGTTCTGCTTGTTGTAGATGTGCGGGGGATCAACATTCCTTTTGTGTAACTGCTTACATCCAGGATGGCCGTGTTGTCGGCTGCCGCGCCTGTGGTATTGATGGCCAGGCTTTGCGCCTGCGCTTTGGTCATACATATTCCAAACAAGCAAAAGAGGATAAATTTTTTCATATTCCTTCGGTTTTTTTATTGTTGAGCAGGCTTCCCATTTTGATTAAAATTTTCTTCCTGTCAATCCGTGTCTTTTTGTTTTTTATAAAAGAATAGTATGATTTCCTTCCAGCACAAAGCCACAATGGTAACTGTGCTCACCAATATAATTCCGGCTATAAATGACATCCGCATTAATTAAGTAGTTAAACTTACATTTAATCTTACCTGGTCATTCGATGATTGATTGAAGGGCGGCTTTGATAAAGTGAGCCGTAGAAATGATTTATCAGGAACGGTTATTCCGTAAAACGGTTTTCCCGTTTAATGTGGATGAGGACGGTTGTTCCTGTTGGATTGCCCTGGCTGTCTTTAAGGTCTGTGATCTCTATAGGCTCCATGCCCGGTGTTTTATTATACCGGATAAGCCTTTGCAGGGTTATGCCTGTGGCCCTGGATAAATGACCTTCGGGTAGTTGGTCATAATGAGCACTTGCTTTCTCCCTGCCCAGGCCATTATCGGTAATTTCACAAATGATCCACTTATTTTCGGCCTTTATTTTAACTGCCAGTTTTTTAATTCCTTCTTTTTTACTAAGGCCATGCCACAGCGCATTTTCAACAAAGGGCTGGATGATCAATGCCGGTATTTTTTCCTGGTCGGCGATCAGTCTTTGATCCGTTTCCATCTTTACATCAAGGTCTACATTCATTCTGAGTTTTTCCAGGTCGATATACAGCCCGATAGAATACAATTCCTTCTCAATAGTTACCAGGTTTGTATCAGCGCTTTCCAGTACATGGCGCATTAGTTTGGCAAATTTGCTGATATAATTGCCGGCCTCATCTGCCCGGTTATTAAGAATGAGCGACTGTATAGAATTCATGGCATTAAAAATAAAATGAGGGTTCATCTGTGATTTTAATGCATTGCTTTCCAGTTCCTGTAATTGATTTTTTAATTCTGCTTTGGTCCTTACCTGCTTTAGACGGTATTGAAAAACACTTACGATAAGATAAGCTGCGATAATAACCACGATGAACCTGAACCACCAGGTTTCCCAAAAAGCTTTTTTTATTTCAAAGGCAATAATTGCAGGTATACTCCAGCCTGTATTAGGTAAGTGTGTTTTTACTTTAAAAGTATATTTACCGGCGGGCAGGTTAACAAAAGAAACAAAATCGCTGGCGGATGGCGGACTCCAGCTTGTGTCCAGGCCTTCAAGGAGGTAGCTGAATCTTGCATCGTCGGTACCGGCGGGCAGGATGGCTTTATAATAAAAACCCAATGTGTTCTTTCCATGTTCAAGTTTGAGGTTAATGGGCAAACCCCAGGGAACGGAGAGAGAATCTGAATATAATGTCCAATCTGTTTGCTGCAGGTTAAGTTTTATGTCTTCCACCTGGATACCCGGTGGAGGAATATTGTAATTGATCTCATCCGTGTAAAAACAGGTCAAATGCTGGTTTGTAGCCAGCCAAACATTACCGTCACCGGATCTCAATAATTTATATTGGAATGCATCCTCCATATCAAGATCCCGGGCATTAAAGAATGCTACACTTCGGTACATGTTTTTATTCAAGGGAGAATTATTTTTTGAAAGTACCAGTATACCTGAATTCATCATCAGCCACATGTTACCCAACTTATCGAAACAGAGGTCAATTATATTGTTGTCCTTTAATCCGTTTGTTTTATCGATCTGTTCTTTAAAGACCAGAGAATCATTCACCCATGTATAACGCCTGAGGCCACGTCCATAATAAACGATCCAGAGGTCACCTGAGGGATCGTTACGGAATCCGCGGAAAGAACCCTGCAGGTTGAAATCGTTCAGTTGTTGCCTGCATTCATTGTTTTTGTTTATTGAATAGGCAATCCCATTGGCGGTTGAAAAAATAATATTGCTATTGCTGCATTGATGAAGGTGTATAATAGTGCCCTGGGGCTCTATATTATTTACAACAGGAAACCGGCTGAACCCGGTATCTGTGAACTGGCATGGAAATTTTTGGGTTCTTACTGCTACCAGTATTTTTTTTCGGTATGCGTCAAAAAGTACGTCAAATGCCTCATCACCTAAATGGGCCAGTTTGCTATTTTGCCCATAGATGGTATTGCCATCCTGCATAGCCAGGGAAAAGCCTCTTACAGCATACCAGTAGCGGTTTTTATCGTCCACGGCATAATGATCAATGACCAGTTCATTATTTAGGAAATGGGAATCTCCCTTGATTTGAAGTTTGGTTTTTCTAAAACTGCCGTTTATAAAAGTTTGTAATTCAAAACTTCCGTCATTGATGGCAAAAGAACCTTCTGTAAGTTCAAAAATATTGAGCAATATTCCGTGACCTGACAACTTAGGAAGATCATATACTTTATACCCTTTTTCTGTTATTCTTACAAGCCCGGTAAAATCGGCTACCCATAGGTTTCCATGACTATCTTCATTTAGTCCCGAAACAAGATTACCTCCTGGCCTTTTGTAAAAAAGATTTAATTCAGCCGTATCTTTTCCTTCTATAAACTGCAGCCCGTTTTCCTCACTTCCGATCCAATATCTTTTTTTACTGTCGACAAAATAAAGATACTGGTTTTTTAACCTGCCCAGGACCCCCGGTAACCTGTTCAGCTGTTCATTTTTTATTGTATAGAGTCCATCCGCTGTTGAAATGAAAAGCCCCTGGTCATACTGTGATAACTTGTTGTAATAAACACTCAGGTTATTGTATGGCCCGATGGTTACAAAACTACCACCTGGTTTTTTTAATACCAGGAGGGTGCCATAATTAATGTACATCCCTTCACTGTTTTCAACGATCCCCCTGCAGGCCTTGTTTGAATACCCGGGGTACAGGTCTACTTTATGCCACTTATCGCTGTTGAATTCATATACACCGGCATTGGTGAGCGCCCAGATCTGTCCTTTTTTTGTTTCTATAAAACTAAAAACAAAATATACATGTTGTGAATCAGATAGCGGATAACTCAAAAACCTGTTGCTTTTGAACTGAACCATGCCCCTTCGTGAGCCAACCCAGAAACGGGATCTGCTGTCCATCATCATCGCATCTGTTCGCAGGTCAGGAAGGCCTTCTGTATACCCGTAATTGGTAAAATATTTTCCGTCAAAACGGCTAAGACCATTGGAGGTGGAGACCCAAAGGTATCCTGCTTTGTCTTCATAGGTACCGAATATATAGGAAGAAGGTAAGCCCTCTTTTGTAGTAAATGTTTTACTGTATAAGTTTTGTGAAACTGCAAAAAAAGGAAGAAGTAAGATGCATCCGAGGCAGCAAAGATGTTTCAGGGAGTGGATCAATATTGCATGGCGAAGTGCAGTCATGCTTTAAAAAGTTTCATGAACGCTTCTTTATTGCTGCGTGAAACTTCAATTTCTTTTCCATCGTTCATGATTACCGTACCTCCGTCACCCTTCCTGTACATTTTTATGTAGGCCAGGTTTACCATATAAGAACGGTGTATACGAAAGAAATTATGGTCACTTAATATTTCTTCATATTGCCCCATCGTATAGCTGGAAATGAGTTTTGTTTTATCGGTAAGGTAAAATTCCGTGTAGTTGCTGTTGGCATGACAATAAAAGATATCCTGAACCGGGATGACCATATATCCTTCTGTTGTGGGGATGACGACCCTGTCTGGTAGTTTCTTCGGGTTATCCCATTGCTGTTTTAAAAACCCGATCTGTTCGGCTGAGTTTTTACGAGCCATGCTGATCTGTTTCAGTGCTTTTTTTACGGCAGCCTGGAATTCTTCTGCGTCTAAAGGTTTCATCAGGTAGTCCAGGGCATTGTACCGGAAAGCTTTTATGGCAAATTCATTGTAGGCGGTGATAAAGATGATTTCAAAATCCGGATCCACAAGTTTATCCAGCAGGTCAAAGCCAGTCTCCTGGTGTAACTGAATGTCTAAGAACACAAGTTGTGGGATATTTGATTTAATGGCCGATATCGCTTCATGTACAGTTGCTGCCTCATTGACGATACTGATCTCTGGAAAAAAAAGGGAAAGCATCTTTGCCACAAGTCTTCTGCTCTGGAACTCGTCATCAATTATTAATGTGCTTATAGTTCCAGCCATTTTAAAAGGATTTTTTAATGAATCGTTGCCCTTGTAAAATACTAAAAAGAATCCAACGGCAGTAAAGAATAACGGGCGATATTTAATTAATGATGTTCAGGAAATTTCATTTAATTTTATAGCATGCCTTTTCACCGCAACTTCACCTATTATATTGACAAGCGCAAATGGAAATATATTTTTCTGCTTGCTACGCTTGAACTCTCAGTCAGTGAATAATTCAAAAGTCAAAAATCAAAAGTCAAAAGATCCTTATCATGTTTCGGTTTTGAATTTTGATTTTTTGATTTTTGACTTTTAACTTTTGAATTCAGTATCTTTTCTTTTATTATTTAATTTATCAAACATGGCACACTATCATACTTTAGGAAGCATCCCGCATAAACGGCATACCCAGTTCCGTAGGCCTGACGGGGAATTGTATTCCGAACAATTATTTTCAACTGAAGGGTTTAGTAATGACTATTCTATCCTGTACCATACACATCCACCTACACAGATCATTAAAACCGATGAACCGGTAAATGTACAACCCAGGATCGCAGAAGAAAAAATGCTGAAACACCGCAGCCTGGAAGGGTTTAACATCAAACCCGAAAAGGATTACCTGCAAAGCCGTAAAGCAGTTTTGGTAAATAACGATTGTCATATCGTATTGGCGGCACCACAGCAAAGCATGGGAGATTATTTTTATAAAAATGCAGACGCTGATGAAATGATATTTGTGCATGAAGGTACCGGCGTTTTAAAAACACAATATGGTAAACTTGATTTTGCCTACGGCGATTATCTCGTAATTCCCAGGGGTACTATTTACCAGGTTGAATTTGCTACAGAAAATAACCGGCTGTTTATCGTAGAATCATTCAGCCCGATACGTTATCCTAAAAAATATGTAAGTAAACTGGGGCAACTGATGGAACATTCGCCCTATTGTGAAAGGGATATCCGCCAGCCAAAAGATCTGCAAACATTTGATGAGGCAGGTGATTTTTTGATCCAGACAAAAAAGAAAGGCATCTTGTATGGCCTGCATTATGCCCACCATCCTTTTGATGTGATAGGCTGGGATGGATGCTGTTATCCCTTTGCTTTTTCCATTCACGATTTTGAACCCATAACCGGCAGGGTACACCAGCCACCGCCGGTGCACCAGACTTTTGAAGCCCATAATTTTGTGGTATGTTCTTTTTGTCCGCGGTTGTTCGATTACCATCCCCAGGCAATACCTGCACCATATAACCACAGTAATATCGACAGCGATGAGTTATTATATTATGTAGATGGAGATTTTATGAGCCGTAAACATGTTACCCGGGGGATGATCACCCTGCACCCGGCAGGAATACCACATGGGCCACATCCCGGTGCGGTTAAAAAGAGTATTGGTGCAAAGGAAACCAATGAACTGGCAGTAATGGTTGATACATTTCACCCCTTACAGTTAACAGTAGAAGCTTTGGAAATAGAGAATGAAGGTTATGTGATGAGTTGGGCGGAGTAGGAATTCACCTTATGGCGAATTCGAACACTAATATTAAATTACCAAAAACATAAAATTAAAAAAAAATGTCAACCTATTATCCCTTAAAAGCCGGCAATAGCTGGACCTACAAAACAAATGACGGCAGCTCTTTTACCAATAAAATAGAAGCAGAAGAAGCTGGCTCATTCAGCATGTCTAATTCAACAGTCCCACACCTTACCCAGGTAAAAAAAGACGGCAATATATTTTATACAGATAGTTATGAAGCCGGGAACATGCAGCCTTTTTTAAAAGATGATGCAGTTGCAGGCGATGCCTGGGAAATAAAGTACAAAGCCAATACCATCGACAGTGTATTGAATGTGGCTATAAAATCTACCGGTGGCACAAAAGAAGTTGAGGGGAGATCCTATACTGATGTAATGGAAATGGAAGGTATGATGAGCTTTATTGTGAATGGCAATGTTATTAATGCCGGAACAAAATACCAGTGGTATTATGCAAAAGGGGTAGGGCTTACTTTAACCACTTCTACTTTGGGCGATAATATGCCGCTAATAAACTGTTCTATTTGAGCATAGTTATTTTTTATTTCAAAATCTGTCTTATATTTAAGCTACAAAAACAAATGCTTTATGATAAAATTCCATGAAATCAAGGTTGGCGATTATGTAATAGCAGATAATGACGGGGATAAAAAACAGGGTGAAGTAACAAACCTGAACGGCAATGAGAAGCAGGTTTGTGTAAACACAGGTGCACAGGATTTTTGGTATGAAACCGAACAACTGAGTGCCATTCCGCTGGATGATGACCAGTTAACCAAATTGAAATTTCACAAAGAGGAAAATGAAGACGGAACGGTTAAATATATGAAGGGGGCTTTCAGGATGATGTTACCGGCAAAGAATGATTTTTCAAGGTTTGAGATCTGGTACCGCGATGAGCACCGCCAAATATTGCACCCGATCAATGTACACCAGTTACAAAATCACTTTTACGATATGACCAAGGTTCATCTTAATGATGAGTCGTTTGATTAAATAGCAGAGATCTTAAAAAACCCGAACCTTGGTTCGGGTTTTTTTATAAGTTACTGTAAATGATCTGGAAATGCCGGATTCACATTTTTAATATTACCAGAGAAAATATTTAGAATTGGCAGCTTTTAACCCTCCGGATTGACAAAAAAGGCCCCAGATTGTCCAATTTTGTGGAAAAACAAAGTAATTGTTGGTAATTACCGCTGTTTTTTGCTATTAATTAAATTATTACTCCTATCTTTGCGCTCCAAAAATTATGGCTAAACAGGCACTTATTAAACAGGATGGAGTAATAATTGAAGCGTTGAGCAATGCTATGTTTAAGGTTAAATTGGAGAATGAACACGAGATCTTAGCCACAATTTCAGGTAAAATGAGGATGCACTATATCCGTATTTTACCGGGTGATAAGGTTGGTGTGGAAATGAGCCCTTATGATCTTACCAGGGGCAGGATCATCTTCAGGTATAAATAAAAAGATAAAAAAACAAGTTTATGAAAGTTAGGGCATCAATTAAAAAACGCAGCACAGATTGCAAGATCGTAAGAAGGAAAGGCAGGCTGTATGTGATCAACAAAAAGAATCC
>JBDSGK010000142.1:0-35587 GCA_039919015.1 Ferruginibacter sp. | reverse complement strand
AAAGTATCGCCGTTATTTTTACGCACCCGCTGCAGGTTAAATTCATCAAGCAGGGTTTCCAGTTTTTCTTTTTGTTGCTGTTTGCTAAGCTTTGTCATTTCCAAAACTGCCAGGATATTATCTTCTACACTAAGCTTACGAAAAACACTGGCTTCCTGCGGCAGGTAGCCAATGCCCATTTGTGCCCTTTTATACATGGGCAGTTTGGTAATATTGATATCATTTAAAAAAACCTCACCCTTATCCGGCTTTACCAAACCCACCACCTGGTAAAAGGAAGTGGTTTTACCGGCACCGTTTGGTCCCAGCAAGCCAACAATTTCTCCCTGCTTTACATTAAAGGAAACTTTGTTTACAACAGTACGACTGCCGTAAACTTTTACAAGGTCTTTGGTTTGTATGGTTAAACTCAAAATGCGGAATTTATTACAAAAATAACGGAAACCTTTAAATAGCTGGGTTAGTACTTATATTTAACAACAGTTTTTAGGGGAATAAAAATTTCCTTTGACCCATTTAAAACACAGGTTATATTTTGATAACATTGTTTATTAACTGCACTTCCCCCATCTCCTAAATTATTTACAGGGTTTGATTATGTATGTCAGCTTGCTTAAGTTTGCATCTTAATTGAACCAATGAAAGTAATCGATCACATAAACCAGGCTAAGGATACCCTTATCTCTTTTGAAATTCTGCCCCCGCTTAAAGGCAAGGGAATTCAGTCTTTATACCAGCACCTGGATCCCTTGATGGAGTTTAATCCTGCTTACATTAATGTAACGTATCACCGCAGCGAACATGTTTTTAAAAAAACACCGGATGGAAATTTTCAAAAAGTAGTTGTGCGTAAGCGGCCGGGTACAGAAAGTATCTGTGCCGCCATCATGAATAAATACAGCGTAGATACCGTACCCCATTTAATTTGCGGTGGATTTGGTATCAACGAAACCGAAGACGCTTTAATAAACCTCAACTACCTGGGTATCGATAATGTGTTGGTTTTGCGTGGCGATGCTGCAAAGAACGAGACCGCATTTTTACCCGAACCCGGTGGTCATGAATATGCGAGCGACCTGTTGAAGCAGGTTACCGATCTGAATGCAGGCATATACCTGGAAGAAGATCTGAAGAACACCAGCCAGACAAAATTCTGTATTGGTGTTGCAGGTTATCCCGAAAAACATTTTGAGGCACCCAATATGGATAGCGACCTGCATTATTTAAAACTTAAGGTTGACATGGGTGCAGATTATATCGTAACGCAAATGTTTTTTGATAACGAAAAATTTTATGCATTTGAAAAAGCCTGCAGGGCAATGGGGATAACAGTTCCCATTATTCCGGGATTGAAGCCCATTTACACAAAAAAACAGTTAACGGTTCTACCCAAGATCTTTCATATTGATCTGCCTGCAGTCCTTAGCAAGGAAATTATGAAATGTAAAACTGATGAAGAGGTGGAGCAGGTAGGAACTGAATGGTTGCTGCACCAGTCGCAGGAGCTTAAGAAATTCGGATCACCGGTATTACATTATTATACACTGGGGAGGCCGCATATCGTGAGCAATGTAGTGAAACAAATGGTTTAAAAAGAAAACCCTCCGGATCAGGAGGGTTTTTCTTTTTTCATGGGGATAATTATTTTCAATTAGTTTCCAAGAGGAATGCCTACTGAAAAACTAAGTGTACGATACTTGTTTTTATCATTGGCTGTATTATTACTTTCTGTTGAATTTATTTTTGCAAGTCCAAGACCGTAATTCGCCTTTAAGATCACACGGTTAAACTGGAAACCGCCGCCGAAGTTTAAACCAAAGTCAAAGCGCTTTAATTTATTATAACCCGCATCTTCTTCTTCAGATGTAAATGGATCGTCGTTACTGAATTCAATATTTTTTGTTGAGCTTGCCATTAGCGGACCAAACTTTGATTCGCTTTTTGATTTACCGCCAATACCAACTGCAGCATAAGGACCGGCATTAAAAAATATGCTGGATTTGTTTTCCAATGGAATTTTTACTACTGCGTTCAAAGGCACCTGAATATATAAAGGGTTGAATCTTGTCTTTATATAATCATTGCCGCCATTGAAATAAGTTTCTGCTTTTGAACCATGACCGGTCAATAAAAGACCTGATTCCAATGCAAACATGGAAGCCAGGTCTAACCGGCCCAATATACCCACATTGAATGACGGGAGTATATTGTTTTTTTCTGTTTGACCATCATTTGTTTTAGAGATGCTGGCAAGGTTTAATCCACCCTGTACATAAACTTGTGCTTTAGTACTTAAAGCTGCTGTTGTTGTTAAAGCCAATGCTACAATTAATTTTTTCATCTTATATTTTTTTGTTTATCAATCCGGGTTTGAGGATACGATCTCATCACTTTTTATACCCGTTTTCTGCTCTTAATACCTCCTTACGCAAAAAGCCTGCCAACTGGGGTAGAAGGCAGGCTTTTAAATTGTAATTATATTGTCATTATCTCAATAACGACTGGAAAACAGCTTCATTTATTTTTACGGGGTATTTCTTTTTCAGGTCTGTGATCCAGCTTTCTTCAAGTATATTCTGATAATCATTAATAACCAATCCCTTTGCTTCCTCAAAATTACGCTGCAGGTTTGCATCATGACGACTAATAAGTTTGATAAAACTTGTATTGCCGTCAGGGGCAACTACAGTTTCTGAAACAGTGCCCGGAGCCATCCTTGTATCAATGGTAACGGGTATCTGCGAAAGCTCAAACCTGCCTGAATCTGCCTGTATATTGTTACTGCTTTCTTCCTCAATTTTTCTCCAGTCTTTTCCTTTAATAAGTGAAGTCCTTGCTTCATCTGCAATGGCTTTACCGGCGCAGTTAAATAAAAGGATATTGGCACTGGCACCCCACAGGTATTTGCTTTTATTTTCGTTGTAAAGTTTTTGTAAACCACTCCCGTCATTTGATGCCTTTCCCCAGATATTCTTTTCCATTATCTCAAACAATACATTGCCATCTTTAAACTCTTCCATTTGATAACGGAAATCGGCATTATAATCTTCCAGGTGTTTTTTGTAATAATCCAACACTGTAGAAGAAACGAATTTATCAACTAATGCGGCATTGCTTTCTCCACGGTAAAGTTCTCCCGTCCCTTTGTAGCTTCTCACAAAATCAAGCCAGTCTTTACCGGTAAGTTTTGTTTTGGCAAAACTGTAAATTGTTTTATTGGTTATGGGATAAACTGCAGCATTACCTGTTTCTGAATTTGGTTTGGCAATTACACTATCTGCATAACGATAAAGATCAGCATCCGTAACGGCTCCTGTTTTTTTATAGTTTACCTGCTTTAATATTTCTTTTACAAAAAGCTCTTTTGCGCTGTTTATCCTGGCGTCTTGCTGTACTTTTTGTTTCAATTCAAATTGATAAGACTGGTCGGATTTGTCGGCCGATACAGGACTTTGCGATAATCGCTTAACAATATGATAACCAAAAGGCGTTACAAAAGGCCTGCTGATCTCGTTGTCTTTAGCCAGTTTAAAAACCTCTGTCTCAAAAGAAAGGTCATATTTGCCTGAACCAAATTCAGCCATTTCCCCGTTATTGCCATAAGTGGTCCTGTCATCACTAAACCATTTTGCCATCTTTCCAAAATCCTCACCTTTCTTCAGTAACTGGTAAACAGAGTCTGCCTTTTTCTCTAATGATCTTTTAGCATTTTCATCTGCATCGGGAGGGAAAGAAAATAAGATCTGGGCAACTTTCCATTTACCCACAGCTTTTCTTTCACCCACTAATTTAAAAACATGCCATCCGTTCTTTGTGCGGTATGGTTTGCCTGGCTGGCCCGTCTTTAAATTATAGATCAGGTTTTCATATTCATAAGGCAAAGTGAAAGTGGTTATAAAACCAATATCGGAATGATTGATTTTAACAGCAGGATCGGCTGCCGTTAAATTATCATAATCAGTTTTTCCTGCAGCAAGTGCAGTATATAATGTTGAGATCGCCCTGTACGCCTTCAGGGTATCTTCGGGCTTTGATGTTATTTCAACCGGAACAAAAAAATGTAAAACGTGCAGGTCTTTCTGGCTACGTTCAAAAGCTTCATTCAGCAGGTCATTAAGTGCTTTATCGTTGTTCAAATAACTCTCCTCTATCTGGCTGCGAAAACTTTGGGCATCGTATTGTAACTGGGGTAAAGTGTCAAGGCTCAACTCCATGGCAGCCTTTACTTTTAGTTTAAATTTTATATAGAGCTCAAGGTATTCACGTAAAGCTTTTTCTTTATCGGCGACAGGCGTTTTATTTTTATTATAAGCCCTTATAAACTCTGCTTTATCAACAGGGGTATTGCCATAGGTAAATAAGGTTTGCGAAAAAACACCGGTAGTAAAGCCCGCGAAAGCAAACAGCAATAAAATTTTTTTCATCAGTTAATTTATTTTATTTCGAGGGAGCAGTACCCCATTTTACCTCAAGCAATTCATTTAGTTGGATGAGTGTTAGCTTTTTTCCAATGATCCTTTTGTCTTTATCCAGCAAATATATGATTGGGGTTAAAGTAATATCATACAATTGGCGATAGCCAGGCCTTTGAGCCGCATAATCAGCGTCTTCCATTTCCTTGGTCTTATAAGCATGGTTCCAGTCGCCAATATCATGGTCCTTAATAAATGCCTCCCATTCGGGTTTTACATTTTTCCTGGCATCAGGGGTAAGCACTGCAAATATCTTCACATTATGGCTTTTCCAGCTTGCCCTGTATATGGAGTCAAGTTTTGGTATTTCTTCCTTGCAATGCCCGCAATTTGGATCCCAGAAACAGACAATGGTATAATCTGCATCCACAGCGTATAAAGATGTTGGCTTATCATCGGGAGTCAGCATTTCCAGCTCGGCTGCTTTTTCGCCAATTAAATTTGCCATAAGCATGTAAGCCCTGCGGCTGATGGCTTCCAGTTGCTTTTCATTAAGCCAGTTGCTTACGCCTTTGCTGTGGTATTTTTCAAAAAGGTGAACAAACACGGCGTCCTGGCCCATGTATTTGGGATTGATGAATTCATCAGTGACCCAGTTCAACAAAAATTTATACATCTCCGGTGACGTCCTGGCCAGTAATAATTTATAATCAATATCTTTTATGATCGTATCCGGGTCGGGAGAGATCACTTCACGGTAATAGCGTTCCAGTTTTTTTAAAAAGAAGGGTGTGCGTATTATTCTGTCATCCATAAAACTAATTCCATCCCAGTAATGTTTTTTGTATTGGTTGTAAGAATCAATAGAATCCTGTTTTGTTACCGGCACTTTATCAGGGAAAACAGGCTCCTTCATGGCAGATAATAAAGCAGCCATCATGGAACGGGGTTGATTTTTAATGATGCCTTCCCGGAACTCGTTCAATTCTTTACTATAAGTTTTATATTTTTTTTCATGCAGTAAAGAATCTGCCTGGTTTGCAGCACCCTTTAAAGCCTTAAGCTCCTGTTGCATCGCCCTGCCTTTGGTTGCTGCAAATTTTTGATATTCGTTGTATAAGATATTTTCTTTTGAACCGGTTACTGTGGTCTTATTAACCAGGTCGGAAGTATCGGCGGTTACTGAAATGACCTGCTCTTTATCAATTAAAAACTCGGTCCTTAACTGTTTGCCCGGAAAAAAGATAGCATAAATACCCGGGAGTAAATTCTCAGGGCCCTTAAATACAGCTGTTCCGTTGGCGCTAATAGCAGCTGAATCAGCAATATTAAAATTTGATCCCATGTAATAAGTGAGGTAGGTTATACCCGATCTATAGCCCGGTGCTTTAAAGCTTAACTCGTAACCCTGGGTAAAAGCTGAGCTGGTGGTTAAAGCGGCAAAAAAGAAAAGGAAGTATTTTTTCATTGTTATTTAAGGATAGCAAATGTATTTAAAATAGGTGGTTTATAAGCACTTCCGGCATCTGTCAACCTTTAACAATTACAAATCGTTAACAAAACAATATTGATGATTAATGCGGTATTTTTGCTGCCGTGAGCAAAAAGAATAAAAAAATTATACTGGAGGACCTGTTAATTACCGATTATGCAGCAGAGGGAAAGGCCCTGGCAAGGCTTGATGGCAAAGTGATCTTTATTTCGGGGGCAGTACCCGGCGATACAGCCGATGTGATGCTGACCAAAAATAAAAAAGATTGGGCCGAGGGCAGGGTTTTAAAGATCAAGACAGCATCTAAGGAAAGGGTTGAACCCTTTTGCAAACATTTTGGCATTTGCGGCGGATGCAAATGGCAAATGTTACCCTATTCCCTGCAATTGGCCTATAAACAGCAGGAAACTGCGCAAAACCTGCGCCGGATCGGCAAAATTGACCTGCCTGAGATTTTACCCATCATTGGTGCTGACGCGACAGTGGGTTACAGGAATAAGCTGGAGTTTACTTTCAGTAGTAAAGAATATTACACAGTCCCCCCCAAAGCCTCCCCAAACCCCTCCGAAGGAGGGGCTTCTGAAGACCCTGCTGATTCAGAAAAACTCAATGAGTTAGCTGGGTCTGAAAATCCCCCCTTGGGGGGTGGGGGGGGTGGAGCTCTCGGTTATCATGTTCCCCGTATTTTTGATAAAGTGATCGACATTGAAGAATGTTACCTGATGGATGATGTGAACAACAGGATCAGGAATACCGCCCGCTCTTTTGCCCTTGAAAATAATTTTTCTTTTTACGATATACGGGAACATACGGGCTGGCTGCGTAATATAATTATACGTTTATGTAGTACCGGCGAGCTAATGGTGAATATCTGCCTGAATCATGATGAAGAAACGGACAGGAAAAGACTTTTTGACCATTTGTTACAACAGGTACCGGAAATAACAACACTGTTGTACACCATTAACCCAAAATGGAACGACAGTATTTATGACCTTATACCACAGGTTTATTTTGGGAAAGGCTTTGTAACGGAGCGGCTCTCCACAGGACCCGGTGGGGAAGAATTCGAATTTAAGATCTCTCCCAAATCATTTTTTCAAACCAATACCAAACAGGCCGAAAAGCTATATGCTGTTACAAGAGATTTTGCTGCATTAACCGGGAATGAGATCGTGTACGACCTGTACTGTGGTACCGGCAGCATCGGGATCTTTGTAAGTAAGCAGGCAAAAAAGATCATTGGAGTTGAAGTGATAGAAGAAGCGATAGCCGATGCCAAAGAAAATGCAGCACTGAATAATATTAACCATGCTGAATTTTTCAGCGGCGATGTAATTAAGATCTGTAACGATGAATTCTTTGCGGAGCACGGCCGGCCGGATGTGATCATTACCGACCCTCCCCGTGCGGGCATGCATGAAAAGCTTGTGAACAAACTCCTGGAAATAGCGGCGCCCAAAATTGTATATGTAAGTTGCAATACCGCCACACAGTCCAGGGACCTGGGTTTGCTGAGTGAGAAATATGCTATCGAAAAGATCCAGCCGGTAGATATGTTTCCGCACACACACCATATTGAATGCGTGGTATTGCTGAAATTAAAATAAGGATTAATCAACTAAATTTGCAGCATGGCTTTTAATAATTACGGAAACAGCTTTCAGCGAACAACACCGGTGGTGTTGAATTTGATCATCATTAATGTGTTGGTATATTTTGCACAGATGGCATTTGGCGGAAGTAACGAACCTAACCAGGTATATGATCTTTTTGCATTGCACCATTATCAATCAGAAGTATTCAGACCTTACCAGGTCGTTACGCATATGTTCATGCATGGCGGATTTTTCCATCTTTTGTTCAATATGTTTGCCTTGTGGATGTTTGGAACCAATGTAGAAAGGGTTTGGGGTCCAAAACGCTTCCTGATCTTTTATCTTATTTGTGGTTTGGGCGCTGCTATTGCCCAGATGGGATCGTATGCTTTTGATTTTTGGCAAATAGACCACCTTGCCCTATCAACCGAAGAGATGGCACAATACCAGGATATTTTACGGAGAAGCGCAACAGTAGGTGCATCCGGCGCCATCATGGGCGTACTGGCGGCTTTCGGATACCTTTTCCCCAATACACAATTAATTATCTTTCCGTTACCCATTCCCATTAAAGCAAAATGGGCCATCATGGGGATCATAGCATTGGATGTTTTTGGCGGGATATCAAAAGTACCAGGCGACAACATAGCGCATTTCGCCCATATTGGAGGAGCGTTGATCGGCCTTTTAATTGTGTGGCTCTGGAACAGGACTAATAAAAAAACTTTCTATTAATTCTAACAAATGCATATTTTAACTGTTGGTACTTTTACAACAGTGCTTAAATTATGGGTGAATCAGACAGGTATATTGATTTTAAAATAAAGCGGCAGCGTTATACATTGGGGCAGCCCGATAACGCATTGATGTGGCTGTTTGTTTTTAATGTTGTTTTCTTTTTAATACTCGCTACCATTAAAGTTGCCGTTTCAGTCAATGATAATTCTGATGCTGTATTTTATTCAGAAGTGGCGAACTGGTTTTATTTACCCGCCGATGTTTCTAAACTCGGCAGCAGGCCCTGGACCATTTTATCTTTTATGTTCAGTGATGTAGAAGTATTCAGAGCCATCAGTAATATGCTTTGGTTATGGGCGTTTGGGGGCATACTTCAAAACCTGACCGGCAATAAAAAAATAATACCGGTTTATTTATATGGAGGATTTACCGGGGCCATATTTTTTATTGCTGCCGGTTATTTAATTCCAACCAATAAAGTGATCATCGGTTCTGCACATTTATTAGGTGCTAACGCTGCCGTGATGGCTGTTGCCATTGCAGCCACCATGATCGCACCAAACTATCGTTTTTTCCGCAACATCAGGGGCGGTATTCCTATTTGGATACTTACAGTTGTGTATGTTGCGGTTGACCTTGCAGGTGTTGCTGACAAACCTGCAGCACAAGCCATAGCACATATTGGCGGCGCTTTAGCCGGGTTCCTGTTTGTGATCTTATTACATAACAGGATGGATGGGAGCGTGTGGATGAATAAACTCTTTAGCTGGTTCATGAACCTGTTTACGCCTGATAAAACCAAAACACGGAATTCGATAAAAGAAAAAGTTTTTTATAATACCGGTAACAGGAGCCCTTACCAAAAAACATCAAATGTTACCGAACAAAGAATAGATGAGATCCTGGATAAAATTAATCAAAGAGGTTATAACTATCTCAGCAAAGAAGAAAAAGATATTTTAAAAAGGGCCAGTGAAGATTAAACCCTGTTTTCTTTCACATTCTTTTATACCCAGTTAGCATTATCTTTATGGAATGTCAACAAATTTTTTCCGAAGACTGACAAAAGGATTTTTTATTACCGCAAATATAATTGTGGCCATACTTTTTTTATTGGGGAGCTATGGTTATTTATTTAATCCAAAATATTTATGGCCCATCGGGTTCCTAACACTTGGCGCTTTTTATTTTGTGATCCTGTTGATCGTATTTATGCTTTTCTGGGTATTTATAAAACCCCGCCATGCTTTAATTTCGCTTGTTACGCTGTTGCTTGCTTACAAACCCATCAGTAATATAATTCCCTTTGGGTTTTCACACACATTCGTTAAAGAAAGGCAGGACAGCAGTTTACGGATAATGACCTGGAATGTTGCGCAATTCAATGTACTTGATAATAAAAAACACCCGGATCTGCAAAACCGGATGCTGGATATGATCAACGAATACCAACCGGATATAGCCTGCTTCCAGGAAATGGTTGCCGAAGACAGTGTTGTAAAAGACCATGGGCACATTGACGGTTTTTTAGAAAGGCTGAAGTTTAAGGATTATTTTTATTCATACAATCCCAAGGAAGATTTCTGGGGCTATGCACATTTCGGCATCATTATTTTTTCCAGATATCCCATCATCAACAAACAAACAGTTAGTTTTTATCCCAATAATTACAATTCTATTTTTCAGTATGTGGATATAGTGAAAGGCCCCGATACATTCAGGATTTTTAATATTCATCTCCAAACCTTACGCTTTAGCCGCGAAAACCTGAATTATATCGATAAGCCAACGGTTGAGAATGAAACGGCCATTAAAGAATCAAAGAACATCATTGCAAAATTTAAAAAAGGCTTTTTGAAAAGGCAGATACAGGCAGAACGGATCAGGGCTGAAATGGATCAAAGTCCGTACCCCGTAATTGTAACCGGCGATTTTAATGATGTACCCAACAGCTATGCCTACCATAGGATCGGCAAGGGCATGAAAAATGCTTTTGTTGAAAGAGGGTCCGGGCTGGGCCGCACCTTTAGCGGTATATCAGCGATCTTGCGTATTGACAATATCTTTGTTAATGAGCGGATCGATGTAAAGCAGTTTGTACGGATCAAGAAAAAGCTCAGTGACCATTTTCCGATCATTGCCGACCTGCAAATGGGTAAAAAGTAATACCTTAGCAGCCTCAGATGAAAGTATTCTTCACATATCAATATTTCTGTTGCCCTTGCGGTATAGCTTAATATCTTTGTAAAAATTACATTTACTTTCTTACTTTATTTTAATGCTGATATTTAATTATGATCTCAGCATCCTGGATAACTCAAAACGCAAAACAAGAACACAAAACTGAATTATGTCTTTAAAAATATACAATACACTATCAAGAGAAAAAGAATTGTTCACTCCCCTTACACCCGATCATGTGGGCATGTATGTGTGTGGTCCAACGGTTTACAGCGATGTACACCTGGGCAATTGCCGCACATTCATTTCTTTTGATATTATTTACCGCTACCTCGTTTACCTGGGTTATAAGGTGCGTTATGTACGCAACATAACTGATGCCGGGCATTTGGAAGGCGATCGTGATGAAGGCGATGACAAATTCAGTAAACTGGCGCGACTGCAAAAAGTTGAACCGATGGAGATCGTTCAGAAATATACGCTGGGTTTTCATCACGTGATGCAGTTATTGAACACACTGCCGCCATCAATAGAGCCAACTGCTACGGGTCATATTGCTGAGCAGATAGAAATTACTAAACAGATATTGTCAAATGGATATGCTTATGAAGTGAACGGCACCATTTATTTTGATGTAGAAAAATATAACAAAGAACTGCCTTACGGCATACTTACAAACCGCAAAATGGAAGACTTGCTTGAAGGTACACGTGAACTTGGCGGACAGGATGAAAAACGTGGACGCCTTGATTTTGCTTTATGGATAAAAGCCAAACCCGAACATTTAATGCAATGGCCCAGTCCCTGGGGTATGGGCTTTCCGGGCTGGCATATTGAATGCTCGGCCATGAGTGAAAAATACCTGGGAAAGCGGTTTGATATACATGGTGGCGGAATGGACCTTGCAGCAACACATCATACCAATGAGATCGCACAGAGCCAGGCATGTTACCATACAAGCCCGGCTAACTTTTGGATGCATACCAATATGCTGACCGTTAACGGAACCAGGATGAGTAAATCATTAGGTAATGGATTTTTACCAGAAGAATTATTTACCGGTAGTCACCCGCTGTTGGAAAAGGCCTATGCGCCCATGACCGTGCGGTTCTTTATGCTGCAGACACATTACCGCAGCACTTTGGATTTTAGCAATGAAGCATTACAGGCATCTGAGAAGGGATTGAAAAGATTGTGGGATGCGTATGAAATATTGAAACAGTTGGCAGTTAACAATGGGCAGTTGGCAACAGATGCAGAGCTTGACGCTAAAGTGAACAAGCTTGTAAATGAGTTTGATGAATTTATGAACGATGATTTTAATACAGCAAAAGTGTTGGGCAGTATGTTTGAATTGGTGCCTGTTATTAATTCTATAAAAGAAGGATTGATAAAAGCGGATGCGATCTCTGATGCAACATTGGTATTGACGCAGCAAAAGTTTAAGTCTTATATGGAGGATGTTTTTGGGATACAAAACAATGCAGCGAATAATGAAGTGCTGAACGGGGTCATGAATCTGTTGATCGAGATCAGGAAAGAGTCAAAGACTAAAAAGGATTTTGCAACGAGTGATAAAATAAGGAACCAGCTGGCAGAGATAGGGATCAATTTAAAAGATGAGAAGGGTGGGGAGATGAGTTGGGGATTAGACTAAGAGGTAAAAGGAGAAAAAGAGCAAAAAAGGAGGGTGTTTTATCAAGGAGAGTATCCAGATGTAGTTTTATTTTTAATAAATGGATATTAATATACTTACCGGCATAGTTATACAACTATGCATTAAGATTCATTCTAAAATTGGCCCTGGATGTTTTGAAAAAGTGTACGAAGAAATATTGTATTATGAATTAACCAGGATCGGATTAAAGGTAGAACGACAGATACTTCTGCCTGTGGCATATGAAGAAATGAAAATTGAAAATGCCTATAAATTAGACTTGTTAGTAGAAGACAAACTGGTACTTGAATTAAAATCTGTATACCCCTTGCCGCCAGTTTTTTTTAAGCAGGTCAGAACTCAGCTATCCCTTTTAAATCTTAAACACGGCATGTTGCTGAATTTTAAAGTTGAATTAATGAAAGACGGAATACACAGGGTGTTTAATAACTTTGGCAGAGAGAAATTATAAAAAATAAACACATTCTCTTTTCCTCCTTTTCTCCTTTGACCTCTTAGTAAAAAATTATGGAACACATTATACATCTTAACAAAGATAAAAGGTTCAAAAAAATACTTGAACTACAGGAGCCTTTTCAATTGGGGAAAAGAAAAAATGTGTACCTGCATTTGTGTTACTCTATCATGAGCCAGCAGCTTAGTACCAAAGTGGCTGATGTGTTTCACCGCCGTTTTTTAGAATTGTATGTGGGCAAAGAACCAACAGCAGAACAAATTTCTATCACGCCATTTGAAACTTTAAGAGGTATCGGTCTCAGCAATGCCAAGGCAAATTATGTATTGAATGTTTGTAATTTTTTTATTGAAGAGAAGATTACCGATACGAAACTGTATAAGATGAGTAACGAGGAAGTAATCAAATATCTTACACAGATAAAAGGCGTGGGCCAATGGACGGTGGAAATGATCTTAATGTTTACCCTGGGTAGGGAAGATGTTTTTGCAGTTGATGACCTGGGTATACAACAGGCCATTTGTAAACTGTATAAAATTGATGCAGCTGATAAAAAAGCAATGAAAGAAAAAATGCTGCAGGTTTCAAAAAAATGGAGCCCTTACAGAACCTATGCCTGTAGGTATTTATGGGGATGGAAGGATAATGTGCCGCAGACACCACCTCCGCCTCATAAAAGTGGGTCTAAAGCAAAATAAGCTAAGAGGATAAAAGAGGAAATGAGCTGAAGAAGATTTAATGATTGGACATTTCCTCCTTTTCTCTTTTGACCCCTTAGCCCCAATCTATTGCGTTAATAATTTCTTCTAAATATTTTTTATCTGTTTCATCAAATTGATCAAGCTCTGTAGCATCAACATCCAGAACTCCCACAGCTTCTCCATTTTTAACAATTGGGATAACAATCTCTGATCTTGATAAACTGCTGCAGGCAATATGCCCCGGAAATTTTTCAACATCAGCAACAATTAAAGCTTCAGCATTTTGCCAGGCTGCACCACAAACGCCTCTTCCTTTTTTAATTCTTGTGCAGGCAACCGGTCCCTGGAAAGGCCCGAGAACCAATTCGGTTTCTGCACTGTTTTTCGAATCGGGTTTCACTAAATAAAATCCTACCCAAAGCCAGCCAAACTGTTCTTTTAAAGCTGCACTTACATTGCCAAGATTTGCAACCAGGTCGGGCTCGCCTTCCAGCAAAGCGGTAATTTGAGGAATAAGTGATTGGTAAATTTCGGCTTTGCTGCCCTGTATAATTTTTAAGTCTTCTGCCATGGGGTAAAGGTAACTTGATTAGCTAAGAGGACAAAGGAGGAAAAGAGCTTGGAGCGAAACGATTTGAACCTCTCTTTTCCTCCTTTGTCCTCTTAGCAAAAAAATAACTATGACTTTTGCAAGATCATATCACTATAAGAAACAGAACAAAAATCTTTGTCTTCAATGCCAAACAATGCTGCATACTCATCACACTGTGCCTGCAATTTTTCTTTACCGATGGTTCCGTCTTTATCAATAGCCTCCACTTCAATAAAAGTTCCAAGCCCTTCAACAACATCGAAATGGAATTTTACATTGTTGATGAAATAGATCTTTCTTTTCTTATCAACCACCGCTTTTATACCGAGGGTTTTTATAAATATTACTTTCAACGCTTTGTCAGGTTGATGTGGGTATAAAATAACATGACTTGATTTTGCACCGGCAAAGTCTTCCCTTTCATAATGTATCAGTGCATTTTCAATATTCCCTTCACGCAGTTTTAACCGCCCGGTAATTACGTTGAAATAAGTATCTACCTGGTGATCTTCCCCAATGAATAATGGATCATGTTTTTGCAATAATACTTCTAATGCCGCTAAATTATTTGTGCGGGCTTTAAATTCGATGTTGAGAATTGGCATTAGGTAAAGATAAAAAAACTGTCCCGCTTTAAGTGGGACAGTTTAAACAAATCAGCGCCATATTAATTTTTCACCACTTTCAGTACTTCCTTATTGCTTAGCCGGATAAAATAAGTTCCGTTAGGATATTTGCCTAAGTCAATAGCCTGGCTGCTTGCCGTGATCTTTATGTTTTCCAAAAGCCTGCCGTTGATATCATATAAAACAGCAACAGTACCAACCAGCGAATTGTCTCCTACCAGTATGTTGATCAAACCGGGCGTTGGGTTAGGATAAACAATGGTATTTGTATTGCTCTTTTCCAGGTATCTCAACCTCACAATATTGCTGTAGTTAAACTTACCATCAATATCAATTTGCTTTAAGCGATAGAACATGGTTTCGCTGTTAAGCCGGTCAATATTAGGATCGGTGTATTGATAATTATTTGTCTGGTTGCTGTTTCCTGCAGCAGCTACAGCTCCGATCTTATTGAATGTTGTTCCATTCAGGCTACGCTCCACATCAAACTGTTTACTGTTTTGCTCATTAGCAGTTGCCCAGTCGAGGAGATTATTTTTACCAACTGTCTTACCCCTGAAGTGGAGCCAGGTTACCGGCAATGGCGGACCTATATAAGTACATTTTATTTCACCGGGCCTAAGCGTTTCTTTATTTCCTACCCTGTCTGTTGCCAGTACAAAAAAGCAATACGTAGAATCTGGTGGTAAGCTGAATGTTGTGTCGGTACGGCTGATCCTTGGTATGAAGAGTGTATAATTTACCATATCGGTTGAAACATAAATGGAATAATAATCTATCCCGCAGCCACCGGCATCATCTGTACCGCTCCAGCTGAGCATGATGGGGTTGGTGGTGGCAGAAATGGTATTCATATGACTGGTTGGTGCAAATGCATCAATGGTGTTTGTATGAATATTTGTAGGGATGGTATCATTTTCATCAAAAATAATTTCTGCCCTTGCCCCGATCGTATCTAATGTTATAGCAGATTGCTTTGGCTTGATGCTGAAGTTCACAAAGCCATGGCCGTTCACCAATGAGTTACTATCCTGCAGCAATAAAAAACCTTTGAGCGGATCAGCAGGTGGCTGCAAGGTAATGGGATCGATGGACTGGAATTCCCAAAACGCTACGTTATTCATCTGGTCATAACCGGCGGTAATATCTACATACAATCCTAAAGAATCTCTAACATCCAGCCGGTTGTAATAAGAAGAAGTGTTTGGCGGAACGGTAAAAGTTGTTGTATTAAATCCAAAGCTGCCCAATAAAAATGTATTGGCATCCTGCTTGGGTTCAATAGGTGTGGTGATGCGTACATATTTTGCAGGGGCTGTTGCTTCTGCGGAATTCTCATACAGAATTGTATATGGCATCCTGTCTTTTACGCTAACCCAGTGAACATCGGGTTGCCCGGCAGGGCCAATGATGGCATTTGGGTCATTGGAGCTGAGGATTTCTGTTAAGCCAAAAAAATCTATCCAGAATTGAGGGTTAGGTTTTCGGGTGCCGCCGGAAGGTGGGCAAGGCACACTTTTTGAATATTTGAAGCCCACATCTTTTGCATCCTTGTGAATTTCGTACATTTCTATCCATTCATCAGTCCAGTTCGATTGATCCGAACCAAATTTCTTTGTGATATATTCAAGTTGTTCATGGTGTCGGTCAAATCTTTTTTGGTAGGCCGGAGTAGTGAGTGCAATATCTCTTCCTACCTGTTGAGCACCATCATCCATTTCCGAATAATGACGGGAGAGGGATTTTCCCGTGTATTCCTGTGAAGCAGCATCAACAGCATTAATTGTTTTCATTGTTAAAATTTCTGGAGCAAGGAATATCTTAGCTAACAAACTACTGCTTACTTTGTCATTTGCTATTCCGGATGCTCCCATTGCAATTTCTGCAGCCCTTATATTATATTCCTCGTTAGAAATACTGCCTGCATCCAATTGTAATAATCTCGCTTGCGCTGCTACTTGCGCTACTTGGGCAGTATTATTAATCATTTTGATTCCTTTTATTTCTGTAAGCCCAACTTTTGGCGCCGGAGGAGTAACGCCATGTAATTTGAAGCTCTTCTTAAAGCCTTTACTGGCAAGTTCTTCTGCAAAGTCGATCATTGTTAGCCGGTTGGTTAAGTGCCCATTCACATCAACAAACTGTCGCAAGTATCTGTGTTCATCAGTCTCTTTTTCCTCACAATCTTCGAGCCCTAAAACATCAATTCCATTTGCCGGATTATTACCCACATACTGGTACATTCCCATACCATCTCCATATTCGATCAGGTCACGCTGATTAAAAACACCAGTTTGGGGTGAATAGTTCCTGAAGAAAAAGCGATAACTACCCGATGCGCTGTCGTATTCCTGCCCGGTAAAACCAATCCTGTTGCCGGCTAATGAAGTTGTCAATGGATTATTCAGGCTATCATACCTTGATGGCTTACCATACACATCATATTGATAGCGCTCCAATAATCTTCCGCTGTTATTGCTGATCGCTTCTACCGAATTCAATTCGTTTTGATGATAGTAATAACGACTTCCAGCTTTATCATTCGTTACCGGGGATAGAAACCCATTAAAAACAGTACTGTTTAAAAGTGTATTTCCCGCATTACGTTCTTCTATTTGTGCAATACCACTGTATGAATATTTGAATACATTTCCATTGATGGTTTTCGCCACTCTGCGGTTTAACACATCGTATGTATAGGCAATTACATTTGCAGGTGAAGAAGAATCTTTGATCAACCTGTTCTCTGCATCATAGATCTTGTAAAATGTTCCGTCGTAGGTAAGGTTGCCCCGGCCATCATAAGTGAATGATATATTTTGTCCTCCACTGGCAGCTGTGATTTGATTTAGATTATTGATGCTGTAATTGGTATTTGTTCCGTTAAGATTGGCGAGGGTTCTGTTACCTACTGCATCATAAGTATAACTATTTTGTATTACAGGCGAACCGGCCGGGCCCCTTTTATAATTGGTAAGCCGGCGGCCATTGTCATAGGTAAACTGTTCAGACAAGGCCAGGTTGTTCTGCCGGGTAATGGCAGTCTTGTTCATCTCTTTATCGTATGTAAACATTGTATTTTGAATGCCGCCACCCGCAGTTGAGATACTGCTTAAACGGTTTGCAAAATCATACTGCATATTGCTGATCACCCCATTGGCAAATGTTTTTTTGGTTAGTTGATTGGCATTGCTATATGCATACTCCACCAGGGTAACACTGTCTTTCAGGATCTTTATTATCCTGTTACGGGTATCGTACTCTTTGGTTACAATGCTGCCATCAGGATAAACAGTTTTTTGGGTGCGGCCTGCAACATTATATTGATAGCTGGTTGTTCTTCCATCAAATGTTTCAGAAATGATGCGGTTGAGTGCATCGTAAGTAAGGTTTACCATACCTGCATTGTTGGTTGCAGAGATTATCCTGCCAAGTGCATCGTAACTGTAAGTGTAATTTTCTCCTCCAGGTAATTGCCGTGCAATAACCCGGTTCAACGTATCATACAGGTATGTGATAATGGTACCATCGGTAAGCCGGGAGGCAATAACATTTCCCTTATTATCATAAGTATATTCATTAAAGCTGCCACCAGGATAGGTCATTCTCTTTCTCCTGTTCAGGTTATCGTAGGTGTAAGTGGTTATATTGTTATTCTGATCTTTCAGCGATACAACATTGCTCATGGCATCGTAACCAACTGTAATTACAAAGCCATTGTTATCGGTAAAAGTTTTTACCCGGTCCAGACTGTCATAGGTCCGGAGGCTGGTAAAACCATTGCGGTCTGTTGCAGATATTATGTTATTATTTTTATCATAGGTATAAGCCATGCTGTTGCCCAATGGGTCTGTTACCTGTTTAATACGGTTGAGACTATCGTACGTAGCAGTTGTTGTAGCTCCGGTTCCATTGGTATAGCTGGTTATATTATTGTTCTTATCATAAGCAATTGTTGAAATAGTGCCACTATTATCACTTGTTGCTGTTAACCTGTTCAGCGCATCATAGGTAAAATAAACAGTTTGTCCGTTAGGCATTGTCATGCCCGTTATATTGCCATTGGCGTCATAACTCATACCACTGTTGTTGCTTTCGGCATCTTTCGAAGCGCTGAGCCTGTTACGGGTATCGTAATACAACTTTGTTTCATTGCCCAATGCATTTTTTACACTGGTGAGGTTATCCATTGCATCGTAACTAAGGTTTACCTTGTTGCCGGTTGGCCCTGTAAGTTTTACAACCCGGTCGCTGGCATCATAATTAATACTGCTGATCTCATTATTCTTATTCAGAACAGAAACAATATTTCCATTGGCATCATAAGTAAACTGGACTTTATCATTTATCGGATCGGTTATTTTTTTCAGCCTGTCTAAAATATCATACTCTGCTGAGCTGCTGTTGCCCCGTGCATCGGTATAAGACAAAAGGTTGCCCCTTGCATCAAAAGATAAAACAGCGTTATGCCCGTTTGGCCCCGTTACACTTGTTGGATTTCCGTACACATCATAATTGTACGTAAAAATATTTCCTTTCGGATCGGTACTGCTGATGATATCGCCTTTGGCATTATATGCCGCCGTATACATATTATTACCCGGTGCTATCATTTGTAAAAGGTTACCACGGGAGTCGTATGAGAGCGCATATAAAAACCCTTTATTGTCTTTATAGCTGATTATCTTATTATAATTTGCCGAATAGGTATAGGTACTTACCTGGTTCAACGGGTCTGTCATGGTCAGCATATTTCCTTTGGTATCATAAGTATATTTATAAACCTGGCCGTTGGCATCGGTCATTTTTATTTCGTTGCCCTGGTCATCATATTCATAATGTAGATTATAACCGCAACAATTACCGGAAACAGAACTTATCCATCCTAAATTTTCTGTTTTTTGATACGTGTAAGCAGTTACCTGGTTAGTTCCCCCGTTATCGAAATGGTCTGTTGCTATGGTTTTTTTAGAAAGTGTATCATAAGAAAAGCTAACACGCTTGTTGCAGCCAACGAGCTCTCTGGTACTGTAGTCGGGATAATAAATAATATCAACCACGTTACCATTTTCATCGCTGATGGTTTTCATAGGACCATTGAGCAGGTAAGTATATTTATTTTTTCCGTTCAGCGGATTTTTTACTTCAGTCAAATTACCGGCAACATCATAGGTATAGGTATAGGTTTTAGTGGGGGCTGTTATTGCATCAACACAAGTTGCCAGTCTTCCCTGGCTGTTATAAGTGAATGTAATGGTTTGGCCGTCGGCATTTGTAAGGGAGGTTAACAGGGTATCTGTATAATTAAAGTTGATGAAATTCCCATTCACATCCTGCACACGGGTAATCTTTTTGTGAATGGCATTATCAAAGAAAAATACGGTGCTGTCTAATTCAGTCAACCTGTATTTACCGGGTTGGTATTGTACCAACTTGTTGAAGAAGCCAAGCGGTGTTTTGTATCCGCCGCCTGCAATGGAATCATATACATCTTCACGGCCATCTCCCCATCTTATTATACGGCCACCTGATGTATCCGGCTTGTATTGTATGCTATACTTGAAACTCCATCCTTTTCCAAACCCTACATCTTCATATAACAGGTAGCTGTTGTAAGAAAAGCTGATATCAATTATAAAGGCACGTGCTGATACTGTAAGGTCAGTGCGGGGTATGAAAAGGTTGCCACTTATAACATTTACCTGGGTGCCCAGCGGGCCTCTTTTGTTAGGCGTGTTTAGGTTTTGCGCCTGGCCCGCAATTAAGCAGGCACAGAAACCAACGGTCAACAAACTTTTTTTAAATCTTTTCATATTGAACGCTTTGAGAAATATCATAATAGTTAGTTCATTTCTTTTTAGATCATTATTGCAACCTGAACAGGGTTATTGTATGAGCAGGAACGTTTGAATCTGATTTGGCATATATAAAGATCGTTCCGCTTCCTCCTGCCCTTATTATTCCCGGCGGTCCATCCTGTTCCGTTAGTTGCAGTGTGAGTGTTTGCACGCCATTATTAACGCCTTGCGGTGTAAGCGCCATTTTAATGATCTGCTCAGCATACAAAGTGCGAACCTGTGCAGGGATATCAAAATTGCTGGGGTTGCTATAATTTAGTTGTATCACAAAGGGCCAGCCACGCATAACAAATTCCGGCACCAACAGTTCGGCTATTAATTGCGAGTTCCATCCGCTTGCAGCGCCGGGATCGCAACCTGGCGCATTGCCATTTCCACTACCTGAGTTATTTCCTCCACCGGTAATAACACCGCCATTGTTTGCGGGCACAACAGAGAATCCATTTACCAAGGTTGCAATCGCTGTGTCTGCCTTACTGAGTATCACATCGTAAATGCCCAGCGGCTTGCCCTGTAAATTAAATGTAGCGTACACAATGGTTGTGTTGGTGAAATAAACTGTGGAAGCGATGATGGTGGTACCCGGCCTGGTCAATTTTGCCGTCATTCCTGCGGCAAATAATGAACCGCTGATCTTTACTGTTACATTCCCGATGTTGCCGCCCGAGTTCGTATGAACATTGGTTATGGCAAATGGCAATTTCTTTGCTAGCAGGCTGATATTTTGTATCACTGATCCCGGGTTGATGGTACGGATCATGATATAGTATGTACCTGCCGTTGTGTAGGCCATTACAATTTCCTGGTTGCCATAGTTGGCTGTAGGGTAAGTATAATCAAAATGCGCAGCTGTTGGTACATAGCCTTTTCCAATGAACATTTGATTTATCCTTGTAAGCGAATCTCCCGTTGTAAGTTTTACAGAAATTGTTGCACCATTCAATGAATCAGGTATCACCAGTTTATAAAACCGGTTATCTGTATGAAGCGTGTTGGTTTCAGTAATGTTTAATAAAAGTGCTTTAACCTTTACATATACCTGTGCTACCGAGATGCCAATGTTATTGTCCTCGTCGGTTTCGGGTATCTGGTCAGTAAGGTCGGCGCTAATGAACATATTGTAATTACCTTCTGTAACGCCGGTAACAAGTGGTGCATGCACCAAACTGTTTGAGGCAAGAGGCGCCATATTCAGTTGCCGTGTTTTAATCCCAATCAGAACTGCTGAGGAATCTAACACATTACTTTGTGATAAATAAATACCATCTGATGACTGGCCAGTAGCGGTCATGCCCGAACTATTTTTTATGACCCATCTTGCAGAATCCATTTTATATCCTAACAATACCGTGTCGGGTGCAGATACATTTAAAACGGTAAGGTCTGTAGGATCCAAACGATAAACATCTATGAATCTAACACCGGCATTATTGTTTTCATTAGTTTCGGGGATCCTGTCGTAAACATCATCTGCTTTGGAGTACAGGCTGTAGATCCTTGGCGCTACTGATTGTGGGATAATTGTATTCACGGTATCATCAATATACTGCCCCGGTTGCAGGATCGTATTGAAAGACTTAATGGATAATGTAGCGTAGTTTCCGTTTCCTGCCGCATCATTTGCAAACCGTATCCGGTGCTGAAAGTAATTTGGATAAGTTGGAGCCGATCCGATATTTTTTATTCGATGAACGATCGTTATGGGCTGTCCAATAGCGATGCTGGTTGGAGCGGATAAAATTGAATCCGTAAGATCGGGTAACAAAGGCCTTGTTATCCAGATCTTTTTCGCAGCATTATTGATATCCCTTATCAGGTTTGTATTATTAGTACGGTTCTTTTCTGCCTGGATCTCATTAGTTGCATTGGTTTTTACAAACACATAATAATATCCGGAGGGCACATTGGCAAAACTAAAACTGCTGGTGAGGGTCTTCAACTGGTCGTGTTGCAGCCTGTCGTTCCAGGCTCGTCGGCTAACACCAATTGCATTGCCGTTTAAGACAGAGTCCACAGAAATATATATTGAATCCTTCCTTGTGTCATAATCGAAGCCGGGATTGCGGCCGATATTTTTTACCACCCACGACAAATTATAGGTATGTCCAACAACAGCAGAGTCGGCACCGGTTACTGAAGTAACGATATGATCTACAACCGGGTTGTCCACTACTTTTACGCTGCTTCCGGTTGTGTTATTAGTAGTATTGGCACCCTCGTACACGCCATTGTTTGCATTTGTTTTTACAAAGAAGTAAGCGTTATTAAAATAATAGTTCGCAAAACAACTATTGATATAGTAGGTAAAGGGAATTTTAACGTGTACAGTGTCTGCAAGACTTGCGCCTGCAGCTATGGAACGTGATTTTGTTTTCTTGCCGATATAGAAAGCTGTTGAAGGGTTGAATACAGCATTGCAGCTGATAAACACACTATCTGTCCATGTACCGGAAGCAGTAATGGTTCCAACGTTGGACACCGTATAGTCTATTACTGATTGAAAAACAGTAACTACGGTATCGGCTGTTTGCACACTTGCAACAATAAGGTCGAGCGGTGTTGCCGCGGCGAAGATCGTAGCTGCTGCGGTACTAAGATTATTATTTGCATTTGTTTCCCTGAATGCAGAATCTATATTGGTTCTTACATAAAAATACCTGGTACCGCTTTGCGATGGAGGCAATGTATAATTAGCGGTGTGATGAACGGGTGCACCTACCGGCAGGTCTTCTGTAAATGTATTGGTTGCAAATACAACCGCAGAAGAATTGAAAACCGGCGAGCTGCTTACATAAATACTATCTCTGCGTATATGATTATAAACTGCACCGGGACCGTTGTTGTTAATGTCATAACCTATTTCTATTTGCTGACCAGCAATTGCATTTGCAGGTGAATTAATTGCAGACACGGTAGCATCGGGCCGTTGAATGATCAATGCGCCGGTTCGTTTTATTTCCGGAGTGCCCGGGTATTCAAAAACTGTTTTAGTAACATTTGTCCAAACATAAATATAATAAGTGCCTTGCTGCAGATTGGAAGGTAAATTGAAGCTGGCTGTTGTTGGGAAATCAGAGCCGGGATGGATAACATTGGCAAGATTTACATTTCCATAAGCCAGCGCAGGACAACTTACAAAGCTGGGATATGGGTCTGCATATAACCCCGAATTTTGAGTACCATGCTTTGTTTCTTTTAACAATGTGGCATTTGCCAGGTTCAATCCTGTAGAATCTGTACTCAGGTAAACCCTGTCAAGCCAGTAGCTGCTGCCAAAAACGATACTGTCTGCTGCCACGGATATAGTAGTGCAAACACTATTCGGGGGAGAACCCGGACCGCATGGAACATAGCAAGTACCATTGGTAATATAATGCCCCCTGTTCTTTTCAATATTATCCCTGAATCCATTATTATATATATTCCAGTTCACGCCTATTGGCTGTGTTATGCTGGCCTGCGTTACGGGCAGGGTTAAAGAATTGATGGTAAGTTTTGGCGTAGGTGTCAGGTATACCTGTATAGGATTGTTGTTGGTATTATTATTAAACAAAGAGCCTTCATACAAAGTTCCCTTATTATTGGTTTTTACATGAATGAACCAGGTACCAAAAATATAATTGGGTATTACTACCTGGAAGCTCCTGTTGTACATGCTGTCATTTTGAAGCTGTGTGTTCACGGTTGCTCCCGCCGGAAATGCATTTGGATAATAAGAGGCATTTGCTTTCGGCGCATTTAATTTGATTGCACTGGCTGAGTCAAAAAGAAGGCTTTGTGATATATAAACATTATCCTCCCAGTTTGCACCCGCTGGTGTAAGTGTTCCATAATTTTTTACCGTATAAGAAACGTTCACCGCACTGCCACTAAATGTTGATGATGGTGTGAACATAGATTCAACCCGCAGGTCGGGTGTTGGAGCAAGGCTAATGTCAATCGGGTTGGGCGCACGTGCAGTATCGTTAACCTTGGTTACTTCTACAATGCCATAATTACCAATGTTGGTTATAACATAAGCATACAATGGTAAACTATAACTTATTGGAATATTAAAGTTGATCGAGTTGGTATATTGTTGGCCCGATTGCAGTGCTGCAACATTAGTTCTTGTTCCTAACAGTAACGCTCTCACCGGAAAATTAACCGGTGCCCAGGCAACAGGAGACACTTCAGGCGCAATGCTGAAATTGGGAAAGGTATCAAAGGTCAGGTAAACCGCATCCTGCCAGCTGTCGCCTGTTGGTGTATTTCCGGGGCCATTGTTTTTTACTGTCCAGCTAATGGTTATGCTTTGTCCCGAGATAGCTGTAGTGGGCGCAACAACACTTGTTACCGTAACGTCAGGTAATGGAACTAACCTGAAATGCTGGATGGGCCCGCTTACCTGGTTGCACGGATTTTTAGAAACAAGCCGCCATTTATAAGTAGTATTATATGCAAAGGCCGATTGTGGAATGGTGTAGGATATTCCAGTAATGTTTGATTTGTATGGAGTACCCGGTTGTGCTGCTGCGCTATCCCAAACAAACAGATCATAGGTTTCTGTGTATTGTCCCGGCACCCATGATAGTATTAATGGTAATGATTGATTCACCGCATTATTTGCAGGTGACATATAGCTTACAGGCGTAGGCGTTACGTTATTTATGATGATACTCTTTTGTGGTTCGAAACTGTATACCGCATTGCAACTGCTGTTTGCTTTAACTTTTAATGTATGTGTGCCGCCTGTTTGCCAGCTTACAAAAGCTGTGTCATTGTTTGTCGTCATCGTTCCTCCGCCACTAAGTGTCCATACATAATTGGCGCCCGGTATCTTTTGTACGGTATAGGTGTAAGTACCAAGGCAGGCTGTTCCTGCTCCTGCTATTGCCGACAGGGTATCTATGCCAACACAGAATATTTGGTCATTGGGCGGGGCAGCATTGTAATTTGTATTGCCTGCCTGGCTCGCTCTTACCGTTACATTGCCGGCCCCTGTTAAATGAACAGTAGTACCTGATACTGTTGCATTGCCCGAAATAATACTAAATAAAACGGGAAGGCCAACAGAAGAACTTGCGCTAATGGTAAAATTGGTATTCCGGAACATCTTTGCGGGTATCGTTGGGAAATTGATCAGCTGGTTGCCTTTGATAACGATGATGGTGTCGTACTTCGTAACAGCAGCGCTGTAGATATCATCTCCGGGTTGCATGGCTTTTATAATGATGGATCCTACGCCTGTAATAGCAAGGCTGTCCTGTGATACTGTGCCGGGGCCGCTTAACCGGGTATAAAAAACCGGTAAATTAGAACTGGCCGTTGCCGGCAGTTTTATTTTTAATGCCGGGGCCATAATTTGATCGGGGGTGTGCGGAAACGTTATAGTTTGTGCCAGGGTATCAGCCGGGAAACTAAACATATTTGATGCAGGACCAGGACCGCAATCATTCATATATTTCAAAGTATAGCTGCCTGCAAGCCCTGCATAATAAAATGAATCGGTGGCACCGGCAATTAATGTATTATTTCGAAACCATTGAACACTGGTACCAATGGGACGTACGCCGGTGCTTAACAGTCGTGCAAAATTATAGATCACCGGCGCATCTGCTGGAGGAGTTCCACTTACTACCAGGTTTCTGGATCTTGGTGCAGAACTTCCCGCTGCATTGGAAAGTACCAGTTGCACAGTTCTTGCCCCGGCTGTTGTCCAGGTTACAGTAGCAGTGGTATCAGCATTGGTAATGGTGCCCCCACCTAATGGCAAACTCCAGTTATACGTAACCGTATTGTCCAGTACATTTAATGCTGAATAGGTAGCGGTACCCCCCACACAGGGTAAAGTATCTCCAACAACAGTAAAATTAGAAGCAGGGATCACATCGATCTTCCATATCTCCCTGCCTAAAACCTGGTGGGTGGCAGAGAATACCAACTTATTATTTAAAGCAGTGAGATAATCGGGCGTGGAGGCAGTAGTTCCGGGGTAGAGATCATATCCAACGGTTCCTGCAGTAGTGCCATCGCTTTTGTAAAATTCAACACCCCCGGCTGGCATAGTTGCACGAAAAAATAATGTGCTGTTGACGAGCGTAATAAGTTCGGGGCTTCCACTGGCAGAACCGGTGTTGATGTCTTTTACCAGTGTAGTTCCCACAGCAGTGTTGTCTGTTCTCCAAAGTTCACGACCTATGCCCGTGCCCCCGGCATTAAAATACACATAACCATCCATGAAAGTAAATCCAACAGGACTGGAACCTGAACCACCGGGAACAAGATCAATAATCATATAAGTCCCGGGTACGGTTCCATCACTAACCCATGGTTCAAACGAGGTAGTTGCAGTAAAAGCAGTAAAATATAGTTTTCCCCCGGCCACTGTAAAATTTGTTGGGTTGGAATTGGGAAATGATCCGTTTGGAGCAATATTTATGAATAATGTGGTGCCTGCATTTGTTCCATCACTTACCCAGGGTTCATTCCCGTTCACACCATCATTGGCGTTGAAAAACACTTTTCCATTGTAAGCAACAAGATTAGCTATTGCTGGCGAGCCTGATCCCACAACAATATCTTTAACCATTACGGTACCGGCGGCCGTCCCATCAGATTTCCATAATTCACGGCCGGAAGCTGCCACCAATGCAGTAAAAAACAAAGTGCCATTTAGATCTGTAAGAAGCGTTAAGTTAGGTGTGCCGTTCCCCGCAACAATATCGGCAACCAATACTGTACCCGCTGTAGTGCCATCGCTTTTCCATAATTCTGGCCCGGCGGTGCCATCATTGGCGATTAAATAAAGCAGGTTGCCAGATGCTGTTAATGCTGAAGCGCCAGATGCTGCTGCTCCGGGCCGGATATCTTTTACCAGTAACGTTCCTGCAGTTGTTCCGTCTGTTTTCCAAAGCTCAGTACCTGATGCGGAAACAGTGGCGAGAAAAAACATAGTACCATTTACATTCGTAAAATTGGTAGGGGTCGAACTGCCTGTACCCACATATATATCTTTTAGCAATACAGTTCCCGCCGCTGTTCCATCGGTCTTCCAGAGTTCGGTACCATTTGTACCATCGTTGGCTGCAAAAAAGATGGTATTGCCTGCTTTACCATAAGGGCCAGGGTCGGCTGTGTTGGTAGTGGGATTAATATCCTTTATTAAAGTAGTGCCTGCATTGGTGCCGTCACTTACCCAGGTTTCTATGCCCGTTGCAGTAACAGGGATACCCGGTTTATAACCATTGTACATGAAATACAACTTGTTTTCAAAACCATAAAACGTGTTGAAACTGCCGTTGCTTACAACCGAAGTATTCAGTGCAACTGTGCCGGATTCGGTACCATCGCTTTTCATCAATACGGTGGTACCCTGCGATGCCGTAAAATATAAGATCCCGTTTACATTGGTCATACGGTTGGGTGAACTCGAAGGAAGGCCTGGATTTATATCCTTCACCATTATGGTGCCCGCAGTAGTACCGTCGCTTTTCCAGAGTTCTACCCCATCAGTATTTGTATATGCCGTAAAAAATAATATGCCATTAATATTAATAAGTCTATCGGGGTTTGAACCGTCCAGCCCGGGAGCTATGTCTTTTACCATTACTGTTCCCGCCGATGTGCCATCGGTTTGCCATAATTCACTATCATTTACCGGGTCGGTAGCGCCAAAAAATATAGTATTGCCAACCACTGTCAGGAAATTGGGGTAACCATCAGCCGATCCGGGGTATATATCTTTTAATAAAAAGGTACCGGCGCCTGTCCCGTCAGACACCCATAATTCCTCTCCTGAACTGCCACCATCATAAGCCCTAAAAACAAGCAAATTGTTTACTGCACTTAATTCAGACGGATAGGATGCACTTATACCGGGCCGTATGTCTTTTAACAGAATTGTTCCTGCTTCTGATCCATCTGTTGTCCATAATTCAGTACCTGATACGCCATCATCGGCTGTGAAAAAAAGAAAATTGCCCGATACTGTAAGGTCAAGGGGACCCGAATCAGGCGCTCCGGGATAGATGTCTTTTACTAATACGGTTCCGGCAGTTGTACCATCGCTTTTCCATAATTCTCTTCCAATGCCTGTAAAGGAGGCAGTAAAATATAAAGTATCTCTGTAGTTTACCAGGTTCTGTGGAGTAGAGTTAGTAGAACCTGCAATAATATCTTTTATCAATACCGTACCTGGGTCTGTACCGTCACTTTTCCAAAGTTCTCTTCCATTAGCCGAAGTTGTGGCAGTAAAATATAAAACCCCGTTTATTACCAGCAGGTTTTGGGGAGATGAACTGCCCACGCCTGCATTAATATCTTTTACTATTACGGTACCTGCAGCAGTGCCGTCTGTTTTCCAGAGTTCAATGCCGCTGGAATTATTTGTGGCGATAAAAAATAAAATGCCGTTCATCTCCACAAAACTACCAGGGCTGGAAGATAGGGTGCCGGTATTGATATCTTTTACCATTACTGTACCAACTTCCGTACCGTTAGATTTCCAAAGCTCAAAACCATTGAAACCATCTTCTGCAGAAAAATAAACATAGCCATTATAGCCTTTAAAATTATAACCCGTTGCTGCCTGGGAATTATTTGTGACTAAGCCATTAATGTCTTTGAGTATCTGCGGGGTCTGTGCATGCAGAACTGTAGCCCCAAACAAAAACAGGATCAGCATTACTCCATAAAAAAATGCTGCTATTCCTTTATTGCTGAAAGGGGCGTCTTTGTGATTTAAGAAGGATAGCCCAGTTATTTTTTTCATACCAGTTAGTTGGTGACAAATTGTACTTAAATGTAGCTGCTTCCCTCAAGCATTGAAATAATCCATTTGGATAAGTAATATATCAAATGTGATATCGTATTTTGAGAGACAAAAACTACCGGCGTTGAGAATTACCAGGCTCCTAAAATGCTGTATTCTTACTCTTATAACTGCTGGCGGGGCCGGTGCTCAAAGCATCAACCGTTACAATACATTCAGTTATAATGTAAATGAAGGATTGCTGCAAAGCACCATGGCGGATATTGAATTTGATAATAATAACTTTTTATGGATATCCTTCCCGAACGGGATACAAAAATTTGACGGAAACAGTTTTACAACGGTAGCTTCCCAACCGGGTTTACCCGACGACAAAAATGTATCCTTCCTTCGCGACCATAATGGGAATCTTTTTATCAGTCACTCAAAGGGCCTCAGTAAATACAACATCAACGGGAACCGCTTTATACTGGTGTTCAAGCAATCCCCGGTGTTTGTCAAACCAGCCATGTTCATTGGGGAAGATGATAACATCATTTATATGTACGATGAGGATGGGAATATAAATGGAATGGATGCCCGGTCGCTTAAAATTATTTCTACCGTCAAAACGGGGTTCCCTTCATTCGGAGCTAACCAGGATAACCGACCTGCTTTCTGTGATAACATCATTAATCATAAAACTGCCTTCTGGATAGGACAGGTGGTCCATCTTTGGGACCTTAAGAACAGGAAACTGGTATCAAGCTCGGCAACACTCCAGGACAGGTCTCTTTTCTTTTTGAAATTGCGATCAGAAAACGAAGTGTTGTATTACGACTATAAGGTAAACACCGCTATTCAATGCTGGAACTTTGTAACCAATACCAACACCATACTATATGTTAAGGGAAAGGACGCAATCACTTCGTCCCGCTGTATTATATACCCCTGGAAAGATAAGATGCTTATTTCATTCAATAACAAACTGTATGAAACAGACAGCAGCCTGCAGGTATTGAGATCCGAACTTGTGAATTTTCAAAATCAACCCCTGGCAGGTAATGCAAGCATTAATAAAATTAAAGAAGACAGGTTTGGAAACCTTTGTATACAGACAGTGACTGGTGGTATCCGAAAAATCATACGAAATAATTACGCTATCAAATATTATGGTACCGAAAAAAGAGATGAATGCCATTCACTCAGCGTGTTTGCCGATAAAAAGAACAACAGGGTGTTTGCAGGTACACCAGCCAATGGGCTCATAATATTTGATACACTTCAGCGGCTTGTAAAACATATCAGGTTCCTTCCAGGTACAACCAGGACCTTTGGAGTTAATACTATCGTTAAACATCCCGGAGGAGACTACCTGTTGTTTATACCAAATGAAAAACAGGTATGGCAACTCAGGCAGGATCTGTCATCCATGCGCCCGATACCATTTTCCACTACATTGCCACCCTCAAAAAAAGGGATAGATTATTTCGGAAAATTAATATTCAAGGATGAAAAAGAAGCAGTGGTTCAGTCACAGGGTAAATTTTACAGGATAAAATTTTTGAATGACAATATTTCAGAACACCTATTATTCAGAGCAGACGTATTAAGCGGCATACGATATAAGCAGGATATTGTAATTCATAACAATGATAAATTGGTTTTTGTGGATGCAGCAACTTTTCGGGAAAGAAAAAGAATACCACTTGAAAATACGGGAGGGGTACGTTGCTTTGCCACAGACAATGATAACTATATCTATATTGGCAGTAACAAGGGCATTTTTAAGATTGATAGTACGGGCAGGATATTATATCACTGGCAAAAGGAGAACGGTTTACCCGATGATTGTATATATGCCATGGTCATTGATGACAAAGGGTATTTATGGTGCAGTACCAATAAGGGTATCCTTAAGATCAACCGGGATAAAAGCATTCTCCAACTCAAAAAAGAAGACGGCTTGCAGGAAAATGAATTCAATACCAATGCGGTATTCAAGGCAGAGGATGGTGAGATATTCTTTGCGGGCGTGAACGGGGTAAGCAGTTTTTTCCCGGCAGGCATCCGCGCTTTTGAAGAAAATACAGATGTACTTTTTACAGGGATAAGGGCGAACAATGAAGAGATATTCAAAGACACTGCGGTATGGAATATAAAAAAGATCGAGCTCCCCTATTACCGGAATGCCTTATCCTTTGACTTCATTGCTATTGCAAATAATAATCCCGGGCAATACATTTACCAGTATATGATGAAGGGAGTTGACAAACAATGGATACAGAATAACGACATGCAAACGGTCCGATATCAGCTGCAGCCCGGCGATTACGTTTTCAAAGTTTACGCATCCCGGCAGTTTGACAAGGATGCAAAACCAATGAAGGAGATACATATAACGATCAACCCTCCATTCTGGAAAACCTGGTGGTTCCTTTCGGGTATCGGGCTCCTGGTCATTGGGCTTATAGCCTATTCCGTTAACAGGTATAATAAGAGAAAGTACGAGAAAAAACTTGCAGAGCTGGAAAGTGAACATAAGATACAACTCGAAAGAGAGCGCATCTCCCGCGATCTGCATGATAGCATCGGCGCCTATGCCAATGCTGTTTTGTATAACACAGAATTATTACAGAAAGGAGAAGACAGCATTGAAAGAAATGATTTGATGAATGACCTAAAGTTTGCATCGAAGGATATAATAACTTCATTGCGGGAAACAGTTTGGGCTTTAAAACAGGATAACCACAGTGCAGAGGAGTGTTTTTTACGGATTCGGAACTTTGTGCAGTCATTGGCACGTTATTATCCGCATATCCAGTTCCTAACAGAAGGAGAAGCGCCCGCAGGAAAACAACTACAACACTCAAAAGCACTGAATGTAGTAAGGATAGTGCAGGAGGCAGTAACCAATGCCATTAAGCATTCTGAACCTGGCCGCATCAGGATCACCAGCGGCGTGAAAGAAGGCCATTGGTTATTACAGGTAAGCAATAATGGAAAGGGATTCAACTATGAAGAAATAAAAAAGAAGGAGCAGGGGCATGGACTTGAGAATATGCAACAAAGAGCCAGGGATTCAGCTTTTGATATCAGTATTGAATCTACTGAAACGGAAGAAACAACAGTGAGCATATTGGTTTAGGTACCTAGTTGGATTATTTGTAAAGAAAGAATTTACCCATTTGTTTGTAAATAAATATGCCGATAAAAATTGCCATAATAGATGATAAGGCCAGTAACCGGAATATCATAAAAGATAAGCTGGTGCGGAATGGGCATTTTGAGGTCACGCTTACCGCGGAGGATGGCAGGGATTTTTTGCAAAAGATGAAAGAACTTCATGCCGACCAACTACCTGATGTTGCACTGATGGACCTGGAGATGCCCAATATGGACGGCGTAAATGCGATCGCTGCGGGCTCTTCTTTTTATCCTTCGGTGAAATTTGTGGTGCTTACCATTTTCGATGATGAAGATAAGATATTCAAAGCCATAAAAGCAGGCGCTTTCGGATACCTGCTCAAAGATGAGAATGCGGAGAATATTACAGAGATACTTTGGCAAATGCATGAGAGCGGAGCCGGCCCTGTATCTCCGGGCATTGCACATAAGATCCTTCAGATGGTGCAGAACAATGAGCTGACCCTTGTTCAGAAAACAAAGAACAGTGAAACAAAAACATTTTTCGATCTTACCGAAAGAGAAAAAGAAATTCTACAACTACTTGTGCAGGGATTGTCATATAAAGAGATCGGCAGCCATTTGAACATTAGTCCCAACACGGCCAAAAAGCACGTCATCAATATTTATAACAAACTTCATGTGAACAGCCGGGCACAGGCGTTGCACCTGGCGTATGAGAAGGGAATGTTATAAGGAAGTAAAAGTAAAAAAAATCCCGCGACTGATCGCGGGATTTTTTTAAGCAAAATAACTTACCTCACCAACTTCAACTCATCAATTATATTTTTTGCGCCGCCTAATTTATCAATGCACCAAAGTACATAACGTACATCCACATTAATGGTGCGGTTAAGGTCTTTGTCAAATGCAATTTTGTGGCTAAGGGCTTCGTAGTTGCCATCAAAAGCAAGCCCGATCAAATTACCGCTGCCATCCATTACCGGGCTGCCGCTATTACCACCGGTGATATCGTTGGTGGTAATGAAACCAACTACCAGGTCATTGGTACGCTTATCAATGTATTGACCAAAATCTCTTTTCTTCAGCAATTCAATTTGTTTTGCAGGAAGGTCGAATTCATAATCGCCTGCTTTGTATTTTTCCAATACACCTTTGCTGGTGGTTACATAATCATAGAACACGGCATCCCTTGGGCGATAGCTTTTTACAGAACCGTAGCTCACCCGCATGCTGAAGTTTGCATCGGGATACATCATCTTAGCTGCAGCGGGGTTCATCTCCATGATCCCTTTCATGTATGCCCTGCCCAGCTCTGCATCTTTGTTGATAAAATCTGTACGCAGGCTGGAATACTTACCAGTATAGTTTTTTAAAAATGCTGCTGCATAAGCAAATGCAGGATCTTCCTGCAGGGCTACTGCCGTTGGATTTTCTGTAAAAGCCTGCCATTTGGCATCATCCAGCAACATGGTTTTTGCAAATACTTCATGTGCCCAGTTCTTAAAAGTAACATCACTTTCAAGGCTTCCCCAGCTGGCTTTAATACCTTCATAAAAACCAATAGGCCGTTGATTCTTGTCAACATCATTGTAAAACATCATGGCTGTCATGGCCACTATCTTTTCATCACTTGGCAAGTCTTCGCTTTCTTTAAATGCGGTACGTGCTGCTGTTGCTGCTTCAATGGCTTTGGTAAGTTCTGCCTTAGGCGTATTGCTTTTTATCAGTTTATCTTCGAGGGAGATCAGTCTTGATGCTGTAGCAGCCAAAGGTGAACCCAGGATGCCTTCATTTAGATACTGGCGCATTTTGCTGTAAGGGGTCCAGGCGGCATAATTTTTTGCATAGTCGGCCATTACATTTTCATACTCCGGCTTTCCTTTTGCCCAGGCAGTAAATTTATTTTCGTAGGCTTGTTTTTGATCATACACTTTATACTTGATCAATTGCTTGGTCTCACCGTCAAAAAATTTCCAGTAGTTGGCAACACCTGCATAATTATCTGCCAGCTTTAATTTTACTGCCGGATCTTTGATCATTTGCTCATACATGTATTTCAAACGTACATCACGTAATCCAACCAGGGCCGGATTATCAATTTCATTCTTCAGTTTGATACCATAGCTGGTCTCATAACGGGTGGTACCACCCGGGTAGCCGTAGATCATAGCAAAATCACCATCCTTAAAACCTTTGATGCTTACCGGCAAAAAATGTTTTGGCTTTAAAGGCACGTTGTCTGCACTGTATGAAACAGGCTTTCCATCTTTGCTGGTATACACACGGAAAACAGAAAAATCGCCAGTATGACGTGGCCACTCCCAGTTATCAGTATCGCCGCCAAACTTACCTACACTCTCAGGAGGTGCGCCCACAAGGCGTATATCTCTGTATGTTTTATATACATACATGATGTGCTGGTTACCTTTAAACATGCTGTATATTCTTCCGGCCAGCTCATTTTCCTTATCTGCAACTTTATCGGTAATGGCTTTATAAACATCAGCTATCTTTTTAAGCCTGTCGGCATAGGCCAATCCTTTTAATTGACTCTCTACTTCCTGGGTAACATCCACAATACGATCTAAGAACTGCACCGTTAGTGTACTTTTAATCTCCTGGCCTTTATTGTAAGCATAAAAACCATCCCTTAAATAATTATGTTCAAGTGTGCTGGCTCCCGAAATGGCAGAGTAACCGCAGTGGTGGTTTGTAAAGATCAAACCCTGGCTGCTTACTATTTCTCCCGTACACCCACCGCCAAAAATAATGATGGCATCTTTTAATGACGACTTGTTGATGGAATACAACTGTTCTTTGGTAAGCTTTAGTCCTTTTTTTACCATGTCGTTGTAAACCTGCTGGCCTAATAACATGGGTAGCCACATCCCTTCTTCGGCCTGGGCCCTGAACAGGCTGAGCGAAAGCATAACCATAATGATGATCTTCTTCATATAACTTCGTTTTTTAGTAGACAAATTTACTGATTAATTGGTTACCTCACCCCATAACCTCATCTCCCGGCCTCTCCTTCCTACCTCCTCTCCGAAGGAGAGGCGGCGGCGCATTAAACAGGTACCGGCATTATATCTTCCAAATCAACCTTGTTTCTTAATTCAACAATATGCAAGTACTAAGCATTTATTCAAAACATATTCTTCGCTTTTGTCTTCTCTATTTCCTCCCCCGAAGGGGGAGATAGAGGGGGCCGGGCATGCTTCTTTTCCTTTATCTTTGCTTCTTTAACCTTATAACTGCAGATGCCGCTATTTGATATTAAGCTTCCAAAATCTATTGCCAGGGCACTTAATATTCCTATAAGTAACCCCAAAAGTCAACAGACTAAAGTACTTAAAAAGCTTTTAAAAAAAGCCAG
>JBDSGK010000141.1:0-2648 GCA_039919015.1 Ferruginibacter sp. | reverse complement strand
CGGCGTATTCTTTTATTTTTTCAGGGTCAACATCTCTCATGGTTCCCTGGCCCTTTCCTTTTTTGCCGATCAATTCCTCGATGTGAACAGGTTCGTAACCTAAAAATTTTTCACTCAATGCATCCATGCCGTTTTTGCCATCCGGCTCAATTACGTAATGGGCCAGCATGCTGTCAAAAGTATTTCCGGCAATTTCAATCCCCTGCCATTTCAAAATCAGCATGTCGTATTTGATATTGTGGCCAATCCAGGTTTTGGATGCATCCCTGAAAAGCGGCTCAAAAAAATGCAGCCTCCTCGACGTTTCCTGCTGATCGTCCGGGCAAAATATATAAAACCCTTCGCCGGGTTTAACAGAAAAACTCATGCCCACTATTTCAGCCGCATTGGCATCAATGCCGGTGGTTTCGGTATCAAAACAAATTTCATCAAAGCCTGATAAATATTTAGCCAACTCTTTTATTTCAGCATCAGTTTGTACCAGGGAATAGTCGTGGGGTGTGTTGTTGATATTGGCCCCCCCACCCCCCAAGGGGGGATTTTCAGAGTCTGCTGAATCAAGTGTTTCTGTTTCTTTTGCGGGAGAAGAAATAATGTTTCCAAAAAGATCCATTTGTATATTTTGTGTTGAACTCTTAGCATTTGCAGAATCCAGACTCCCCCCTTGGGGGGCCGGGGGGGCTCCTAATATTCGTTCCCCCAGTGTTTTAAATTCCAGCTCTTCAAAAATTTCTTTTAAAGCCGGCTTGTTCATTTCTTTTATTAAAAAGTTCTCTTCATGAAATTCAACCGGTACATTCAGGATGATGGTCGCTAATTTTTTACTCATCATGGCCGCTTCTTTTCCGGCACGTATCTTTTCACCCAACGCCCCTTTTATATTATCTGCATTTTCAAGTATCTTCTCCAGTGTTCCATATTCTTTTAATAATTTTGAAGCCATTTTTTCACCCACACCTTTTATACCCGGGATATTATCAACGGCATCGCCCATTAACCCCAGCATATCAATTACCTGGTCCACATTGGCGATATCCCATTTTTCACAAACTTCTTTTGGTCCAAGTATTTCAAAATTTCCTCCCTGGTAGGGAGGTTTATAGATCTTGATATTTTCAGAAACCAGCTGACCATAATCCTTATCCGGTGTAACCATATACACTTCATAACCTTCTTTTTCGGCCATTTTGGCCAGGGCGCCGATCACGTCATCGGCTTCGTAACCATCAATGGCAATTACGGGAATGTTCAGGCCCTCAATAATTCTTTTAATATCCGGTACTGCCGACAAAATATCTTCGGGTGTTTCCTGGCGGTTGGCTTTGTAATCGGCAAAATCGGTATGCCGTTCTGTGAGTGCATGTGTATCAAAACACACGGCCATATGCGATGGATTCTGTTTCGTAATGAGCTCGATGATGGTGTTGGTGAATCCAAACTGGGCATTGGTATTGCGGCCCTTACTGGTAATACGTGGATTGCGGATGAGTGCATAATAAGCACGGAAGACCAATGCAAATGCATCTAATAAAAATAATTTTTTTGGCATCCCATAAAAGTAAAACAATCCTTGATGCCAATCAACAAGTTATTGATACCAAACTGAATTTCATTTTAAGCTCCCTATAGCTATCGGGAACTTAAAATGAAATTCAAGAGTGCTTTGTAGGTAAGCCTTTGGTAAACCTGCCTGCGGTAGGCAGGTACCGATTGGACTAACTATAAAATCCAGGCGGTATAAAAACGGAAAAAGCTGTTCTTTGTCGGAACAGCTTTAGGACTTTGTAAACTCAAATAAACAAAAACTACTTTCTTTATTATCATAAGCTGGTTATCTGTAACCGGCCACTGGTTGGATTTTTAGTATTTTGAAGACTTACCCCTGTTTTTGTAACGACTGAAACATTCCATTGGTCATTCAGTTTTTTTAAGTTGGGGTCATTGGTATCGAGGTCTATCGTTATTCTTTTTAAAATTTCATCTTCCGACCAGTTGCCTCTTATTATCAGGCCATCTTTGATAGCTATTAATTTTCCTGAAGGGATAAAAGTTAAGGTGTAACCGATGAGATCATTGGACAGGTCCTGGCTGGCATCTTTAAGCAGGTTCACTTTCCACACGCCTTGTGTTACCTGGGGGGTTGCCGATACCGCAGTTGTGTATTCATTTATTCCTGTGCAGGCAGCAAAATACAGTATCACAGAACACTTAAGTGCAAATATTAGGAAAGGGCTTTTCACTTTATTAGGATTTATTGGTTTCCTGTATAACTGAAAAAGCCTATGTATTATTGTGTAAAGGCCTGAAAAATCAGAACCTGGTCTCAAAATAAACCGGTAACATGGCCCTCCAGGTTGGCCAGTCATGCTTCCATTCTTCTCCCCAAACGTCCAGTTCGTAATTGATCCCTTTGCTGTAAAGCAACCCTGCAAAAGCTTTGGAAGCATTTGGGTCTTCGTAGGCACCACTGCCTGTTAAAATATGAAGGTGTTTACACTTGCGGATCTGTTCCAGCATGTCGTGGTCCTCCAGGTTTTGGATATAGTGCATGGGGCTGTTAAAATATACCTGCTCATCAAAGAACCCATCGGTATATTCAGTAAGGTCATACACCCCGCTCATGGCAATTACACCATTGATCAGGTCGG
>JBDSGK010000140.1:0-3431 GCA_039919015.1 Ferruginibacter sp. | reverse complement strand
TGGTGCAGGTGCTTTTGGAGGCACGATCAATTTATTTACCAACGAGCTTAATAAAAAAATGTATGCTGCTACCAATAACAGTGTGGGTTCGTTCAATACTTTCAAGAATAATATCCAGTTTGGCAGCGGCATGATCGGGAAACATTTTACAGTAGATGGCAGGCTAAGCCTCCTAAGCAGCGAAGGCTATATTGACCGTGCAAGATCTGACCTGAAGTCCTTTTACTGGAGTACTGCTTTTGTGAACGAAAATAATTCACTCCGGTTGAATGTTTTTTCCGGCAAAGAAAAAACCTACCAGGCCTGGAATGGCGTAGCGGAATATTTATTAAAAACCGACCGTACCAATAACCCCAGTGGCACTGAAAGGCCGGGCGAGCCCTACGATAACGAAACGGATAATTATACCCAAACACATTACCAGCTTTTTTATAATCATAAATTCAACAGTTACTGGAAAGGAAATATAGCGGCTTTTTTAACCAGGGGTAAAGGTTATTATGAACAATACAAGGCACAGGAGCGTCTTTCTGATTATGGCTTACCGGATTATAATAACGGAACAACTGTCATAACAAAGTCCGACCTGGTACGGCAACTATGGCTGGATAATTATTTTTATGGAACCATTTTTTCTATGCAGTACCAGAAAAATAAAACACAGTTGATCATTGGTGGTGGTTATAATGCTTACGATGGCAAACACTACGGCATATTAAAATGGGCAGAAGTACAGGCGGCTGTGCCCATAGATCACCGTTGGTATGATCTTACCGCATATAAAAAAGACTTTTCTATTTACAATAAATGGACGCAGCAATGGAACAGCAACTGGCAGAGTTTTGTTGATGTGCAGTTCAGGAATATTGATTACAGGATACATGGATTCAGGTACAACCCCGGTTTGGAAATTAAAGAAAATTATTCTTTCCTGAACCCGAAACTGGGCCTAACTTATACCAACAAACAATGGCAGGCTTATGCATCTTATGCCCTTGCAGGCAAAGAGCCCAACCGGGATGATTTTGAAGCCGGCAATACACAACAACCTAAAGCAGAACGTTTGCATGATATTGAAATGGGCGTTGAAAAAAAGGGCAAGACTTATTCTTTTGGCGCCAACATCTATTATATGCGTTACCGGAACCAACTGGTATTAACCGGGAAGATCAATGATGTTGGAGCTTACACCAGGACAAATATTCCGAAAAGTTACCGTGCTGGTATTGAGCTACAGGGCAAAACAACGATCAGCAGTTGGATGAACCTCGCTGCAAATATTACCTTCAGCGAAAATAAAATAATTAATTTTACAGAGTACCTGGACGATTATGATAATGGCGGACAGCAAACAAAATTCTACCCCAAAACAGATATCTCGTATTCACCTTCGATCATTGCCGGAGGAAGCATTAATTTTATTCCTGTTACAAATGCGGAAATAAGTTTGATCAGTAAATATGTTGGCAGGCAATACCTGGACAACACTTCTCAACAAAGCAGGAGTTTAAATCCCTATTATTTACAGGACATCAGGCTAAGCTATTTGATAGCGCATAAGATATTTAAAGCAACGAATCTGATACTGCAACTGAATAATGTATTCAATAAAAAGTACGAACCCAATGGTTACAGCTTCAGTTATATTTATGGCGGAGAATTAACTACAGAGAACTTCTATTTCCCTATGGCAGGGTTTAATTTTATGCTGGGGGTGAATTTGAAGTTTTAAGAATAGCTACAGGGGAAGAGTCACAAGGGAGAAGCAAGCTAAAGTAAAAACTTCTCAAACATAAAGTTTGCCCCCTTGAAGCTTGCGGCTTGTAGCTTTAAGAGAATTTTTCTCTCCAGTTGAGCATCCCTCCTTCCAGGTTCTTAACGTTTGTAAAACCAAATGTTTCAAGCATCATACAGGCCTGCATGCTTCTTTTACCGCTCCGGCAATAGCAAATGATCTCTTCATTTTTCAATTCTTCAATGTCATCTACCTGCATCATTTGTATATTTCCCAGGGGGATAAAATTGCCGCCAATATTAAACTCTGCGTGTTCATCCGGTTCTCTTACATCCACCAAATGAAGGTTCTCACCTGCATCCAAACGTGCTTTTATCTCATCGGCATTTATTGTTGTCATGGTCGTTCTTTTTTACTTGTTGAATCTGCGATCATCACCTGTGATATCCATATATCCATTACCTGCCCCGATTGTATATACACAGGAATATCATTGATATCAAAGCGCTCGGGCCGTTGCTTGAGTATATATGCTGAAGCAGTGTCTGTTAATTTTCCAACTCCAATAATAGCACCAAGCCCTATGCCACTTTCGTCAAGATAGGCTTTGGCTTCCTGGTATGACATACCTATCAATGATGGAACCAACATCTGTTTACTTACCAGGCCGCCGCCGATGACCAAATCTATCCGGCTGCCCCATTGAATTTTAGCTTTCTCAGCTATACGCATCCCGTTGTACTGCTGTTCCAAAACCGAGCCCAGCATAAAATCGGGCCGGGAAGTTGTATCCCCCAGTTTAAGATGGTTTCTTGCCAGCATCTGTAAAGCAAAGGAAAGGTTTTGCCCTTCCAGCCTGGGCATATCAACCATGGGAGGTATATACCTGTTAACGGTTATAAAAACAGTACGGTTTATTTTAACTGTTGCATTTGGATCGGGTAATTGTTTTAAAACGATACCTCTCTTTGCGGTATCCGTAAAAACCGAATCCTGGATATACACATCAAAGCCCTGCTTCTCCAATAATTTAATGGCATCATTTGTATTCATGCCTGTAACTGCAGGCACTTTTAAATAACTGCCATGTTTGGTTAACCAGCCCAGCATTTTCAGTATTAAAAACAGGAACAGCATTACAATAACAATAGCTGCCAAAAGATTTACCCAAAAAGGTTTATTTGTAATGAATTTAAACACGCTGTTAATTTAATATAATAAATTGTTTACCCGGTTAATTTTTATACGCTACGTTATAACGATGTAGTACCCGTAAAACATTCTTCCAGTAAAGCTGAATAAAATTGTTTTAATGTCCACCCCATGGCTACCACCTGTTGCGGAACAATGCTTGCATCACTTTGCCCGGGTACTGTATTTATTTCCAGCATATAGGGATGACCTGAAATTTCTTCATAAATAAAATCAATTCTTACCAATCCGTTGCAATTAAAAATGGCATAGGCTTTCCTGGCCTCGGTCCTCACTTTTTCTGCTATTGACTCATCAACCCGGGCAGGTGTGATCTCCTCACTTGCACCTTCATACTTGGCCTCATAATCAAAGAATTCATTTTTTGCAATGATCTCAGTTATGGGTAAAGCTATTACTTCTCCCTTTGATTTAAAAACACCAATTGTTAATTCTCTTCCTTTAATAAATTCTTCCACCAGCACCTGGTCGTCTTCCTTAAAAG
>JBDSGK010000139.1:0-7500 GCA_039919015.1 Ferruginibacter sp. | reverse complement strand
ATTATGCCCTGGTGATGAGCACAACCGGGGGCTTATGGCGATACCTGATCGGCGATACCATCCAGTTTACAAGCCTCAATCCATACAAATTAAAAATAACGGGCAGGTTAAAACATTATATGAATGCCTTTGGCGAAGAGGTGATCGTTGATAACAGCGACAAGGCCATTGCATTTGCTGCAGAAAAAACAAATGCCATTGTTAATGATTATACAGCTGCCCCTGTTTATTTTAGCGAAAACAGTAACGGCGCACATGAATGGTTAATTGAGTTTGATAAAGAACCGGGTGATCTTGATACCTTTATTTTTGAACTGGATGATCATTTAAAAAATATAAATAGCGATTACGAGGCCAAGCGGCATAAAAATATTGCTTTGAGATTACCCATAGTTCACAAGTTACCTGTTGGCACATTTACATCATGGCTACGAAGTAAAGGAAAACTTGGTGGACAGCACAAAGTGCCCAGACTAAGTAATGAAAGAAGTATGCTAGAGGAAATCTTAAACTTAATTAACTGATCATATGGGAGAACCCATAACCTGTAAAAATTGCGGCAACCCGTTCACCGGCAAATTTTGTAACAATTGCGGAGAAAAAGTCTACACTGATAAAGACAGGTCTGTTTCTCATTTATTATCAGAAGGTGTTCATTTTATAACACATTTTGAAGGCTCTTTTTTTAAAACTGTTGCTGCGCTTTTTACAAAACCAGGTAAATTCTCTCTCGATTATTGTGATGGAGTACGAAAAAAATATTTTAAACCGCTGGCATTCTTCCTGCTGTTGGTAGTGATCTACCTGCTATTCCCTTTTTTTGATGGATTGAATTCATCGGCATACTATCATATAAGGCACCCTTTTTATGGTAAGTATGCCCTACGTAAATCATTACAAATTGTGCAGGAAGGGCATTTAACCGATGAGGCTTTTGGCCAGGCTTTTTCGCATGCATCAGAAAAAACATCTAAACTTTTATTGTTTATCATTATTCCAGCAATGGCTTTGTTTTCCTGGCTCATCAGTTTTAAGAAAAGAAAATACTTCTACGATAATTTTGTTTTTAGCATTGAAGCAAATTCATTTTTTCTATTATGGGGGTTTTTAATTTTCCCCCTGCTTTTCCGGCTATTTGCTAAATTTGTCCCGGTTTCTGATCAAACCAGCAACCTGACCATCCTTATTGCAGACCTTAGTTTTTTTACTTTTTACCTGGTATTTGCGGCAAAAAGGTTCTTCCAATTTAAGTGGTGGTATAGTATTTTGTATTCCCTTTTGTTCACTTTTTTGCTCGCCATCTTTATTCAATATATTTATAAATTCATTTCATTTTATATTGCCATACACCTGATTTAATAATTTAATTTACATAAGCTCCTTCAATGCTTATGAATTATTACTTTTGTTCATAATTCTTAATACCGGCCAAAACTCAAAATTTTATATCATGAAATTACTGGAAGAAAAAACAGCGATCGTAACCGGGGCAGCACGAGGCATTGGAGAAGCTATTGCTATAAAATTCGCAGAGCAAGGTTGTAATATAGCATTTACCTATGTTAGTGACAGCAGTACTGACAAAGCAAAAGCACTGGAAGAAAAATTAATAGCTATGGGCGTTAAGGCAAAAGCATACCAAAGCAATGCCGGGGATTTTGCTGCAGCAGAAGCTTTTGTAAATGAAGTATTAAAGGATTTCGGCAGCATAGATATTTGTGTAAACAATGCCGGGATCTCAAAAGATAATTTATTGCTGCGCATGACACCCGAACAATGGGATGATGTGATGCAGATCAATTTGAAAAGCGTTTTCAATATGACCAAGCAGGTGATAAGGCCCATGATGAAGGCCCGGAGCGGCAGTATCATCAACATGAGCAGCATCATCGGCGAAATGGGCAATGCGGGCCAAAGCAGTTATGCTGCCAGCAAAGCCGGTATATTAGGGTTCACAAAAAGTGTGGCCAAAGAACTCGGCAGCCGTAATATACGCTGTAATGCGATTGCCCCGGGTTTTGTGGAAACAGATATGACCAGCTATTTAAAAGATGGCGAAGGCGCTGATAAATACAAGGCTGATATCCCCCTGGGCAGGTTTGCAGGTACCGAAGATATTGCCAACGCCTGTTTATTTTTAGCCTGCGATATGGGCAGCTATATTACCGGCCAGGTGATCAGTGTTTGTGGAGGACTGAATATCTGATTTCATACTAAGAGGATCGGAATGCCACCGGGTGGTTTAATTTTTTATGAGGTCCCATAAAAATGCGTAACAAGATCCTGAAAGCCGACAGCTCAATAAATACCAGGCAAACCGCCATCAAAATGATCAATACAACCTGGTTGCTGTGAACATAGGTAAACAGCACATCAATACCAATAAATGCTGCTGTTACCGGAAAGCCCAAAATCCCGATGGCTGCAAACAAAAACAGCAGGCTTGTTGTTTCCTGTTCGTACACATAGCCATGAAACTGGTTGAGTGAAATATCATTGTCGATGCTTTTTATTTTTTGCAGGCAATAATGACCCAGTAGATAAGCCACTAAAATACCGCTTGCATAAAAGATAATTTCAATTGGGTTGATATGAGGCCCATTAAACAGTACTGCAGCTATAATAAAGAGGTGAGCTACCAACAAATATATCCATGCCGTTAAAGCAGATCGCCTGTAAGAAAAAGCAAAGAGGATAACCACCAGGGCAATGCTCATTAAAACAATGGGTATGGCTCCTCCCCGGAATGGAATAACAATTTGGTTTGTATAACCGAGTACCAGCATTACAAAGCCTGTAACTGTAAGTATCCCAATGATAATCCTGGATCGCAGGAACTGTACTTGTTTCCCGAGCCATTTAAAAGGACTCCATAAATAAGTAAACATCATGCTGTCTAAATTCCATTCTTTAATTCCCAGCATATATAACGATGCTTTTATTTTTGAAACCGGCTTTTGCTTGGGTGCGATGTAATGAAAATATTGATGATGCACCAGGTAGTTTAACACCGAAGGAGAAACCAATAATTGATACGTTCTTAAAAAAGCGTTCCCCGCAAAATGTATAAGTACCAGCCAATGCCAGCCTATTGCCACTTCAATAAACATTAACCCAATTTGTGCGGCAGACGAATAGGCAATTTGCGTTTTAACCGTTGGCTGTACTCTTGCAATTAAAGTAGCAACAATGGCTGTTGCTGCACCAATGATGATGATGACAGCCTTTGCCCACAACATATCTTCCCAAAAAGGATGTGTGCGGAGCAATAAGAAAACACCGATATGCACACTCAGCGAGCCGTAGAATATGGCAGATGAAGAAGTGGGGCCCTCCATTGCCCGTGGCAGCCAGGTAGTAAAAGGAAGTTGTGCCGATTTAATGGAAGCTGGCAGTATCATCATGCAAACAATAAAAATGGCCATGCCCGTATTGGCAGCCTGAAGAGCCAGGGTCTTTACTTCCCCTAATTCAGAAAAACTGATGTTCTGCTGCGTAAGGTGGTGCATCATCCACATACAAAGCATGAGCGATACATCGCTGATGCGATAATAAGAAATAGCCTTGAACGCATTTTTTACCGGCAAATAGCGGTTACGGTAAAAAGCGATGAGTAAAAAAGAACATACGCCTTTTATTTCCCACCCTATGAAAAGTGTTTCAAAATTGCCGGATAGAATAATAAAATTATAGCCTGTTGCAAATAGTAATATGGTATTAAAAAATCTTTTATATCCCTGGTCACGATGCATGTAGTACTTGCTGAATGTAGACACCAGGAAAAATAACAGGGCTCCAACAATGCTGAACACGGCTGTTATTTCATCATAATATAATTGAATGGCAAAAACAAAATGATCGGTTTTATAAAGGGTTGCCACGTGATAGCTGACCGGTTCAAGGCCGTTGAATATCCACCACACAAAAAATGAGATAGAGACAAGTATGTAAAGAATTTTTGTACCCCGTACAATAATGCCAATGGATCTTTCACTTTTATTTTGCCAAAAAAGCGTTACAAGAAAAGCCAAAAGTGGTATACCGATGAATAAGATAAGTAATTGGTTCATTAATATTTTTTTTCTTACAGTTTTGAAAAAGGTTTAGTTTAATCAAGCAGGTACACCGGTAAATTTTCTTCCGTTGCATGTACAATATGATTGGTCTCCATTTCCCTGGCACCTTCAATAAATTTTTCCATGTTGTGAATGCTTTTTATTTCCGCGGCTTCTGTTATGGGTTCATACATTGCAAACACGCCATTCTTAAAATAATAGAATTGTTTTTCCCCGGGATGCAATGCCACAATATGCACCCATTCATTGTTATACCATTCAAACACTTCGGGAGAAGACTGAATAGCTTTTAAAACAATGTCCGGTTCATGCTCTACAATTACCAGCAGGCGAACCGGGTCGTGTACTTCGATCATTTGCCACGGCAGGCCGGGCCGCAGGTCGCCATCGCTGCTGTTGGCCACGCCAAACAAACCCATCACATTATGCGGAAGCTTGGTTCCGGCCCCAAGCTTAATATTATCTACTCTTGAAAAATAATATTCAAGATTGATGCCGCCGCAAACCAGGCCAATAGGACGCATCACTGCTGATAAAATGGCTCCATCTGCATCAGTGGTATGATCATAACTGTTCAGAAAAGCACGGCGATCTAAAAACACACCTTTGGTAACCTGCCGGCGGCCAATGATGGCTAAAGTGTTGGTACCATGTCCCAGTTCGGGCCTCGGTTCAAACAAAGAAACCGAACGGCTGTGAATGGCTTTACGTACCTGTTCCAGTTCCTGTTTGGTATTGATGGATGCAAATCTTCTGCTTCTTTCTTTTGCATTCAGGTTTAAGGCTGTCTCAAAATTTTGAATGTTGATGATGTGCACCTGTGTATTGTCGGCAGTAAGTACTCCTTCATCATAATAAGCCATTACATCTGCAGCAGTATCATGCATACTGCCGATAAACTGTGTGGTTTCCGGAATTACAATTCCCCTTCCTGCCAATATCTCTCTTATTTTTTTATGATTCAGGATATAGGCCTGCACCCTCGCATTGGTAGCGCCGGGCCTTCCGCTGCAGGCACCACAATCATGCGCACCGTGATGCGGATTGTTGGCACTGCTGCTTCCATGTGCAACAATATAAACGATGGAAGCAAAATTTCTGACCAGGCCCATGCCTCTTAAAAAACCTTCACTCCTTGCTGCCATCTCATCAAGGGTATAACCGATCTGCAGCCCGTTTTCAATATCAGCCGGGTTTTTATTTTCTATAGTAAGTGTAGATTGTTTATCCATGTGCCCATAAGCATTTGAAATGGCGGGGCTCATTTTAGGGCGAAAAAGCATTTGTATTTTTTTTACAAAAGCCCAAAAACCAAAACCAATACTCAGGAAAAACCCTGATAGAATTCCATGCGTATATTTGGTATAGATCAACTCTTCCTTCCGGAGTGTTTTTGCATCAGATTCTTTGATCAAATATTTGGGGGTTACAGGAGCAGGGCAAAGCTTATCATAAAACTTACTGCCCTGTTGCTGAAAATAGAATTCCACACCAAAAAAACCGGGAGCCCCAAAGGTTTCAGCAGTTTTGTCAACAGCTTCAATGTGCCGGCGTATGGAATCTTCCCGCTCATCAATACAGAAAATGGCCTGCAGGGATGGAGTATTTGTAACAAAGGGGATGACCCTGGGAACGCCTTTATGCCTTAACTCACTTCTTTCACCCGAAAGCAGTATTCCTTTTAATACCGAATCATAATAACTCCATTCAAAAGCATCCTGCCACAGTTCTATTACTTCAGCCAGTTCTGTCCTGGGAATATCAGCTAACAGATCAACCGGGGGTTCAATAACATGGCTGGCCAATGGTTGCCATGTATTTCCCAGGAAATGATTTAATACATCCAGTTCCATCAACAATTCAAATTCGACCAACTCTTTAAATGTGATCTTTTTGTTGTCGAGCAGGGTTTGAGGATTATCTTCCACCGCACTTACAAAACCACTCCAGCCAGGATGGGCAAAATGCTGGTCATACAGGTATTGTTCAAAATAATCTTCTTTGCCAACAATTATTTTTAACAGCCCGGTTATGGAATAATTGCCGGATAAAAATATCTTTCTGACTTCCTTGGTTTTAAAGAAACTTACAAAACTGTTTTTTTCCATTTCCTTAATACTGTCAATAAAAGGTTTATTAACAACCGGGAAACTGTCAATAGCAATGCCCTGGTCCAAAAAACCACAAAGTATGCGAAACAACAAAGGGTGAACTTTGTTATCCAGGTCTATTTGGTAAACCGCTTTCCATTGACTACGCAACTGCCCGATACGTGGATGATTAATGGTATAGTATTCTTTACCGATCAGTTTTTCTTTCCAGTCCGTTACAGCTTCTTTCCCTTTTTTATTGGCAATGACCATTTCAAGAATGTCTTTCCTGATCCTGCCGGTTTTATACATCTCCCGGTATTCGGATAATTGCAAATGCCCCTGGAAACCAAATATGCCCGAGGCTTTGAAAATAGCATCATAAAATTTCATGGGCTGAAAAGCGTGCAGGGTATTGTGATGAATAAAATCCTTTAAAGCCTGTTGCGATGGCAGGTAGTGCTTCAGTTCATGAATAACATGTTCCTCGCTGAATGAATGTTTGTTCATATTAAATAAGAGCGGGTTGGAGGTTTTCTCCAACCCTGTTTAAAAAATTAATGCCTTAATTCCGCCAGGCTGAATTTGGGATTTTTTTCATCCTTTATGTATGATACTTCTTTATAAAACTCCACCTTGCCTGTATCAATATTATACATAGCCCCAACAATCCCAATTTCGCCTTTGTCCAGCATTTCTTCCAGAATAAAACTGCGTTCAATAATATTTTTTACACCACGCTTTACATTTAAAGTAGCTACATTCTCAACAAATTTTCCGTTTTTTGAATTTCTCTTATCAATGGCTGTTGTTTCAGATTCGGCATAAACAGCGGGTTGCAATTTGGATAATAGCTCTGTAAGGTTTCCCATTTCTACATGGTCGCAGGCACCTTTTACTGCGCCACATTTAGTGTGTCCAAGAACGACAATGAGCTTTGATCCTGCTACTTTACAGGCAAACTCCATACTGCCCAGTATATCTGTATTCACAATATTACCCGCAATCCTGATAGAAAAAACATCGCCCAATCCCTGGTCGAAAATTAACTCAGAAGAAGTGCGGCTGTCAATACAGCTGAGTATGGTGGCAAATGGCCATTGCCCATCACGGGTGGCATTTACCTGGCCTAATAAATCTCTTTGTGCTTTATAATTTTTTACAAACCTGGCATTGCCTTCCTGTAAAATTTCCAATGCCATTCTGGGTGTTAAGCTTGCTTGTGTTTCTTGTGTATGAACTCTCATGATTTTTAATTAAATTTTTTTGATAAACTAATATTTGTTTAATGTGAAGATTGAACACTTTTTGTGTTGTCAATCTTATAGACTTCT
>JBDSGK010000138.1:0-7103 GCA_039919015.1 Ferruginibacter sp. | reverse complement strand
TCAAGTACAACAACAGTTGTGTTCACAACCAACAATACAGGAGGTACAACAACATATGCATGGACGAATAATACTACATCCATTGGCCTTGCAGCTAGTGGTAATGGTAATATCCCATCATTTGTTGCAGTGAACACCGGTACAGCTCCGGTTATTGCTACCATCACAGTTACACCAACATTCACCAATGACGGCGTAAGTTGTCCTGGTGCAAGCAAGACTTTCACCATCACTGTTAATCCAACAGGACAGGTGAACCAACCAGCTAACCAGACACTGTGTAATGGATCAAGTACAACAACAGTTGTATTCACAACCAACAATACAGGAGGAACTACAACATATGCATGGACGAATAATACTACATCCATTGGCCTTGCCGCCAGCGGTAATGGTAATATCCCATCATTTGTTGCAGTGAACACCGGTACAGCTCCGGTTATTGCTACCATCACAGTTACACCAACATTTACCAATGACGGCGTAAGTTGTCCTGGTGCAAGCAAGACTTTCACCATCACTGTTAATCCAACAGGACAGGTGAACCAACCTGCTAACCAGACACTGTGTAATGGATCAAGTACAACAACCGTTGTGTTCACAACCAACAATACAGGAGGTACAACAACATATGCATGGACGAACAATACCACATCCATTGGCCTTGCAGCTAGTGGTAATGGTAATATCGCATCATTCGTTGCAGTGAATACCGGAACAGCTCCGGTGATCGCTACCATCACAGTTACACCAACATTTACTAATGACGGCGTAAGTTGTCCTGGCCCAAGCAAAACATTTACCATCACTGTTAATCCAACTCCTACAGCTGATCAAATTGCTGACAGGATACATTGTCATGGAGATGCAGGCGCTGCAATAAACTTTACTAGCCCAGTAGTCGGTACAACATATACCTGGACCTCTTCAGCTAATGTTGGTTTTGGAACAGGTGGCAATGGTAATATCCCTGCGTATGTAGCAGCAAACCTTACCAATGCCCCAATAGTTGCAACAGTTACTGTTACTCCAAGTGCAAATAATTGCCCTGGTCCAACAATGACATTTACTGTAACTGTCAATCCGATCCCGGCAACAACAGCCAGCAATTCGGGCCCATTATGCGTGGGTGGAACATTAAACCTGTTTGCTTCTAATTCGCTTCCAGGAGCAAGCTTCAGCTGGACAGGACCTAACAGCTTTACTTCACTGGTACAAAATCCACCGGCAATAACAAATGCACAATTGATTAATGCGGGTGATTATACAGTAACCGTAAGTTTGAATGGCTGTTCAAGTCAATCAACAACTACAGTTGTTATCGTTGAGAATCCGATCATCTTTAATTTAACTGCTACCAATTACTGCGCAGGTGATCCAAATAAAGGATCTGCTACATTAGATGGTTCACAAGTAGGAAAGAATTATACGCTGCTTGATGATAGCTTCATACCTGTTGCGGGTCAACCGGTACTACCTGGTACAGGGGGTTCACTTACCTGGACAGTTCTTGATGCGGGTGGATATGCAGTTCAGGCTACAGGAGAACAGCCAACAAATTGTGCTAACCTTACAAATCCTGTAACAGTAGTTGAAAATCCACTTCCTAACCCTGTTGTTGCTGATACATCGGTTTGTATGGATGCATGTATCGATCTAATAGGCACTCCTGCAGGTGGTGTTTGGAGTGGACAAGGTGTAACAGGATCACAATTCTGTGCAAATGGTTTGCAACCTGGTCAGTATATTATAACTTATACCGTTACTAACGAGGAAAACTGCAGCAACTCAACAACAGCCACGGTTACAGTTACTTCATGTGTAAATGGAATATGTACTTATACACAGGGTGCTTATGGCAGTGCCGGTGGCACAATGTGTAATGGTACTTATGGCGGTATTTCAACCGATTCATTAATTTACAAATCAATCACCAACTGGGGTGGTACATTAACTGTAGGCAGAAATGCCAGGACTGTTGTTATGACAAACGCAGCAACAAACAGGGCTTGTATCATTGCCAAGCTTCCTGGTGGCGGCCCAAGCAAAGAGCTGAATGTTGGTAATTATAATATCTGTAGCGTACCGGCATCTTACCTGCAGAATGGTAAATTTAAGAATACCTTATTAGCTCAGAACATAACCTTAGGCCTGAATATAGGTATAACCACCAACCCGTCAATACTTGGCGACTTTATTTTGCAGGGAGGAATTTTAGCAACGGCTAAACCATTAGGTGGTTGCGGTTCAAATACACCTATACTTAGAACCTGTCATTATGATACGGTTCCTCCTTACCGTGTAATTGTTGAGAACGAATACCAGTATTTCAATATTGATCCTGCAGTTGTTGCAGCCATTGTTCCCGACATTAATGGTCATAGAACTGTAAGGGGTTTATTTGAACTTGCAAATGATGCACTGGCAAATACTGATAATGTAAACAATAAGGAAAATGGTGTATTGATCTCCAAGATCGCTGATGTGGTTGAAAAAATAAACAGGGGATTTGATGAGTGCAGAATATTTATAGGATGGAATGTTCCGCCTTGCGTACCGCCAGCTCCGCCGTTCTCTTTGAATCAGAATACCCTTAATTCAAGGGTCTTCGCTACAGCAGATGCGTCTGCCAACATCAATGTTTCAACCTATCCAAATCCTTTTTCTGATAAAGTGAAATTTGAAATCAATTCAAAAATATCAGGTGAAGCAATTTTGGAAGTGTACAACATGATGGGATCTAAACTCCAGGTTGTTTACAGAGGACATATTTTTGCAGGGAAAGGCCAGGTTATTGAATACAGGGTTCCTCAAATGAACCGTACAAACCTGATCTATGTACTAAGGATAGGAGATAAGACTGTAACAGGTAAGCTTACAAATATCAAGTAGTTCATAAAAGTAAAAACCAAATAAAACCTAAGGCTGTCTCTTTTGAGGCAGCCTTTTTTTGTACAGTTGGGGTATAAATTTTTTTCTAAAGCATTATAATTTTACAAACATCTTATTGGCTCTTGTACTTTCATTTTCAATAATGAGGGAATATTGCCCGGTGGGGAGATCTGAAATATTAACCGGCAAAAGATTAATTCCTGCATTAAAAATTTTATAAAAAGATCTCAGTTTTTGTCCTTGTAAGTTAAATATGCTGCAATTATATTTTCCGGGATATTCAATGCCTGTGCTTACGTTTAAAACACTTGAAGCAGGGTTATTCATGCTGATGTGAATACCCGGTAATCTTTCCCGCTTTATATGGATCACATTACTGAGAGCCTGCCTGCCCTCGGGATCAACCTGTTTTAATCGATAATAATTTTCTACAGATGGATATACATCTTCAAAATTGTATACCACATTTTCGCTGCCGGCTAACCGGCTGTTTATTCTGCCTGCCGGGCCGAAATCAATTCCATTGACAGATCTCTCTACCAGGTAATATCCACCCGATTCATACAATGTTGTCCATTTAAGAATATTCGTCTTATCTGTTTGCCACCCTGAAAAATGCCTGATATTGCCTGTTAAAACACCAATTATATTAAGCCCGTTGATCTGGTATGAACAATTTGATCCTGAAATTCCATCAATGGCAACAAATACCCTGGTACCGGCCTGTAACTGGTTGGTGGTAGCTTGTATTGCTGTACCCGAGCCATTTGTACAATTGATCCACTCTAAGGCTGAGCAACTGCCTTTGAAGAACCCGATCTGGAATCCACTGTTGTTATTTGAAGCACCGTTGTCGCAATGAATATTTGTTATATTAATAACACTATATCCTGTTGTTAAAACATAAAATTGATACCAGGCAGTATTTTCAAGTGTAAGGGCGCACAACTGTGAAGGAAGTACACCAGGGCCAGGATGATCGCAGGCATTATTATCAGATAGCTTAGCCGTGCTGAGAGAAGTAGCTCCAAAACAATCATCATTTAGCGGTAAAAAATGTTGCCCTGCAATTTTTATTGTACATGCCGAAGATGTCTTTACCCTGAGATAGTACGTTGTATTAGGGCTGATCACTAAATTTTCATTGGGTGCCCAGAGTCCATAGCCATTATAAAAGCACATGCTCGAGCTGGTTAACATAGATGAGCAGGAAGTATAAAATGCTACTTCACATGCAGCACTGTCTGTAACAGTTATATTTAACAACGGGCATTGGCCTTGTGCATTGCTGGTAAATTTAAACCAGGTAACCGGTGTCGTCCCGTTATTCGCACATAAAACATTGGCTCCGGTACCGGAAGAGGTAGCGTATGACCTTAAAACCCCGTCTAAATTGAGTGTAATTGCATTGGCACAACTTGTTCCTTGCGAAAAAGCAATAAACGGCATAGTCAGCCAAATACACAGTAATATAAAATTACGGTTCATGAAAGGATACGGATTCTCTTATAGAATCGAAAAAACACCTTATTTAGTATATTACAAACACAGTTTTTGCCTCATATGGCTAAAATCGGGTAAATACTACATGAAATACCGCAAAATCCTATGTGAACTGATATAACTGCTGTAACTACGGCTACTTTATTTGGACAGCGGTTTTTTTACAAATGGTAATTACCAGCTCTACTTTTAACATACCTTCATTACTCAAATTTATTTATGAAGAAATTATTATTTTCCCTGCTGACATTAACAACATTGGTGGCGAATGCTCAAAGCGATTCGGCTTTCAGTATTACAGGTAAAATAGAAAATATTAAGACCGGGTTAATCTATTTGACTGTTTACCTTGATGGAAATTCCCGAAAAGATTCTTCGCAAATAATAGATGGCAGGTATGCTTTCAAAGGTTTTATTAGCCAGCCAGCCAACGCCATACTGGATATTAAGGACGAAAAACAGGACTATTTACGATTTTTCGTGGATGCTTCAAGTATGACTGTCACAGGTAAGGATTATCCTTTAAAGGAATGGAATATCAGTGGTTCTCCAGTAAATGCAGATGATAAAAAACTATCCGCATTTCTTAAGCCTGTAAAAGAGGAAGAAACAAAATACTATGCAGCATACGATATAGCCGCTAAAAATAAGAACCAGGCTGCCATTGATAGCCTTGATGAATTGGAAACTGCAATGACCGACCGGAAAAGAGTTTTTATCAAACAATTTGTATTGGCCAATCCTGCTTCAGTACGCAGCGCCATGGCTATATCAGAAAATTATGGGTATTATGCAGACGCCACTGAAGTAGAGCCCTTGTATAACGCCCTGGATGCTGCTGTAAAAAGATCGGCAAATGGTGTAGCTGTAAAAAAGATGCTGGATATTTATAAAACAGTTGCTATAGGACAGGTTGCGCCTGATATCACCCAACTGGACACAACCGGAAATAAATTAAGCCTTTCATCATTCAAAGGGAAATATGTTTTGGTAGATTTTTGGGCTAGTTGGTGTGGCCCCTGTCGTAAAGAAAATCCGAATATTGTAAAAGCATACATGACCTACCATGCAAAGGGGCTGGAGATCTTTGGTGTTTCTTATGACAATGAAAAAGGTACAACCAAATGGAAAAAAGCAATTGTTGATGATGGTTTGATCTGGAAGCAGGTAAGCGATCTGCAGGGCTGGAAAAATTCGACTTCGGATCAATATTACATCAAAGCCATCCCATCCAATTTATTATTGGATAAAGAAGGGAGGATCATTGCAAAGAACCTCTTCGGAAAAAAATTAACTGATAAGCTGTCTGAATTACTTAATTGATATTCACTTAAACTTATTTAAATGGCCTCGCTTTGGGTGGGACTATTTTTTTATCCATACAAGCGCTAATATCTATTTGTTCATCTGCCCCTGATAGGATAAATTTGCTCCCGATAACTATCGGGATCATAAAATAAATCATACAAATGCGACAAATTGCCTTTAGAGAAGCGCTTAGAGAAGCCATGCAGGAAGAAATGAGAAGAGATGAAACGGTTTTTTTAATGGGAGAGGAAGTGGCAGAATACAATGGAGCTTATAAAGTAAGCCAGGGTATGCTGGATGAATTTGGTGAAAAAAGAATTATTGATACACCTATTGCGGAACTTGGTTTTACTGCTATTGCTGTAGGTGCTGCCCAAAGTGGCCTACGCCCAATCGTAGAATATATGACCTGGAACTTTGCAGTACTCGCCTTAGATCAAATATTAAATACTGCTTCTAAAATGCTGGCAATGAGTGGGGGACAGGTGGGCTGCCCGATCGTTTTTCGTGGTGCCAATGGAAGTGCCGGTCAGTTGGGAGCCCAACATTCAACTGCTTTTGAAGCCCTGTATGCCAATATCCCCGGTTTAAAAGTGATCTCCGTTTCCAACCCATACGATGCAAAAGGTTTACTTAAAAGCGCAATCCGTGATGATGACCCGGTTATTTTTATGGAGAGTGAAGTAATGTATGGTGAAAAAGGCGAAGTACCGGAAGAAGAATATTTACTGCCTATCGGCAAAGCATTTATAAAAAGGCCCGGAAAGGATGTAACCATCGTTTCTTTCAATAAAATGATGAAGATCGCTTTAGGTGCTGCTGAAGAATTGGCCAAAGAAGGTATTGAAGCCGAGGTCATCGACCTGGCAACCATCCGTCCTTTGGATTGGTTTACCATCCTGGAGAGTGTAAAAAAGACCAACAGGCTTGTAATTGTAGAAGAGCAGTGGCCATTTGCTTCCGTGTCATCCGAGATCACATACCGTATACAAAAAGAAGGATTTGATTACCTCGACGCACCTATCCGCAGGATCACTTCTGCCGATGCACCCATGCACTATGCTCCAAATCTTGTTGCAGCTTATTTACCTGATGTTTCCAGGACAGTTAAGCTTGTAAAAGAAGTGATGTATTTGAAAAAATAAGCAATAGTCATTTATTTTGCGGCCAACTGCGGCTATTCCCTATTTAAGTATGTATTATATGCATAAACAAAAATGCCCCGGGTAAGAGGGCATTTTTAAGGGTTTCCATTTTGGAAACTTAATTCTTTGCTTCTGGTTAGGTAAGCTTTAATTAGGATACTAATTCTTTGGTTCTTTTTCGGATCTTGGATTTTTCTTTCTGGTTTTCTTTGGATGTTGGATAAATTGGTTTTTTTTCAGATAATGGATCTTTGT
>JBDSGK010000137.1:0-20287 GCA_039919015.1 Ferruginibacter sp. | reverse complement strand
GCTGCATTCTTATACTGGTAATAAAAATCATTCTCCAGGTCTTCTTTGGTTTGCATGATGCCGATGCTTAACCAGCTTTCTGCATCTTTTACCAGCTCGCCAAAAAGCCTTGCTTCAAAACCGGTGGCGTATGCTTTGGCATTGTTGTTACCAGCATAGCGGATCTTTACATTGTCAATATCATATACATCCACACTGCTCATGCTCTTGTAATACGCTTCGGTGGTAAGGCGGAAGGGACGGTTATCAAACCCTTTAAAATTATAATCCATACCGGCCACAAACTGGTAACTCTTTTGTGCTTTTACATCGGTATTCAAAGTGCCGTCGTATTTGCGCAGCTCACGATAAAAAGGTGGCTGCTGATAAGCGCCTGCAGCCAGTTTAAAGATCACGTCTTTTTTCCAGTTGGGTTTAATACTAACCTGCATGCGTGGGCTTATTAAAATTTCTTTGTTAAGCGAATTGTAATTGTAACGTACGCCGGCCTGGAGGGTAATGTCCCTGCTGTTCTTACCCAGACGTATATTATCCTGTATATAACCACTGTATTTTTGAATGGAGAGGTCGGCTGTTGAATTCAGGTATTTAAATAAATTCAGTTGTGCAGGATTGTGTGGCAGTGAATAGCCGGCGCTGTCCTGGTATTCCCATTCTTTAAGCCTGTCGGTAATATTGGTTTGCTCAATACTATTGCCAAACAGTATAACATGCCTGCCGGCTGCATAACTTCCTTTCAACGTGGCATTGTACACATGTATGTTCAGTTCATTGCGGCCATAGTTTTGGTAGTAACCTGCGCCAAGCGGGTTAACAATCTGTCCGTACGTGCTGCTGGTATTGTCAAAATCACGGTCGCCAAAAAGATAAGCCCCGGCAATATCAAAATTCTCGTTCTCTTTATTTTGAAAACTGCTCACCATCCATTTTAGTTTTAATCTTTTATTGGGAGCATGTAAAACACTCAAACCGATGAGGTTTGTTTTGTAACCATCTCTTTCCTGTCCTTCAAATAAAATGTCGAGGCCAAGGTTAGCAGTAAAGAAAGGGGAGAAGACCGAAGTTGTTTTTTGTGCCGATTCAGGGAACAGGGTAAATTTTGTGACCGAATAAGTGCCCAAAAATTCGAACTGTATTTTTTCACTCAATTTGTAAGTAATGAAAGCCTGTACATCAGCTGAAGAAGGAATATAAGAGCCGAGTGTTTCCTGGCTCTTTAATAAATTTTTATTGCTCCGGTTGCGAACGCCAAGCAGGTAAGAGATCTTTCCTTTTCTTGCAGCGCCTTCCAAATGTAAGCCCTGCTCTAGCAAACTAACATAAGCCGAGCCGCCAAAAGCCACCGGTTTCTTATATTGAATATCCAATACACTGCTCATCTTATCGCCATACTTTGCCTGGAAACCCCCGGTATAAAAATTTACATTTTTTGCCAGCTCGGGGTTGATAAAACTAAGCCCTTCCTGCTGTCCGCTGCGAACCAGGTATGGGCGAAAAATTTCAAAGTCATTGATATAAATTAAATTCTCATCGTAATTACCGCCACGCACACTGTACTGTGATGTGAGTTCATTATTGCTGCCCACCAGGATCTTGATGAGGCCTTCTACTCCACCTGTTGTGCTGGGTAAAGTAATGGCGTTCTTTGGATTGATTTTGGTTAAGCCTGTTTCGGTTCGTTCTTTATCATCGGCTACCACAACAGTTTGCAGGGTCCTGCTGCCACGTTCCATTTGTAAAGTTATTTTTTCCTCCTCGCCATCGCTCAGGTAAAAATTCTTTTGTGTTTCGTTATATCCTGTATAAGAAAATACCAGACCAAAGGATTTGCCGGCAGGAACTTTTATTCTGAAATAGCCGCTATCGTTGGTTGTGAGGCCCGTTGTTTTACCCAGGATCAGCACGGATACTTTTGGGATCGGGTTGTCGTTCTCATCAACAACCCTGCCGCTGATCCAGGCAGACCTGGTTTGAGAAAATAAAGTCAGCGTACCCAACAGCAAAAGAATGGTAATGGCAGTTCTCATTATATGAAGATATATATTTTATGTCTACTAAAAGTATAACCGGGTGTAATTCAAATTTCTGACTGTCCTCACTCAAACCCATTCCCAAAAGAGGGTTTTATTGTTCATTATTACAAAGCGATTTTCATTAGTAACAATGCCCTAAATTTACGGTTCAAAAATTATAAAAGTGATCAAAAGAATTTTTACTGCAATGGGTATTTCAATTTTTATTTTTTCCTGCAATAGCAGTACTGATAAAACGGGAACCAAAAAAGAAGGAAAGGTTTCAGAAGACATAAAAGAAGAACGTAATAAAGACCTGGTTTACCTGGATACTGCACAGAACATGTACAATATTTTGAGCCAGGACTGGGTTCTGGAAGACGATGTTGCGGGGCTGGAGGGCATGGATGAGAATTCAAAGTTTGAAGTTCCTTACCGCAGTTTTTATCTTTCAAGGGAAGGCAGTTTTGTAAAAAATCCAAGGAATACCTTTGACTATGGCAACTGGAGTTTTGATGAGGCCGCCAAAACAATTACCCTTAATAATTCAATCGACAGGCCAAAAGATATCTATAAAATTGCCAGGGCCACGTATAATGAATTAACACTGGTGAATGTAGGCGTGAACAGCAGTACCAATTTAAAATTTATTTCGCCGGGCAAGAGGTTTAAAGATGCGAAGGACGAGCCTTATTTTATTGAGAACAATCGCTGGCGCATAAGGCCCAAGGCTGCTGAATCAGATCCAGCTATTCACCAGCGGCTTAAAGACAATCTTCATTTTTTTATCCTGTTCTATAAAAGTATTCTTGCCAAAGATGATAAGTCTGTTTCTTTCTGGGGCCTGCCTTCCTGTTTCAAGTGGTATGGCGGTGCTGTTTTTTTGAAAAAAGAAGCCGAATTGAAAGAGAACTGGATCAGTTGTTTTTATAATAAAGAGCAGGCCATGAAGGCATATGCACTTGCTGACAAATTATTGAGCCAAAAATATGACTGGCCAAAGGGAGAATCTAACTGGATAATGTTAAACCTGGCTGTAGTGGAGCTGATGTATAAAAAAATGGATGAGATACATTGATCCTGGTAGAATAAGATAAACATGGAGCAACTCTTTCAATATTTCAACCAGTTCAATCCGCTTTCAAAAGAAGCGGAGGATGCCATTGCTGAAATAAGCAGTATGGTTATCATCAAAAAAAATAAAGACCTGCAGCCGATCGGCCATACCTGCAAAACAATTTACTTCATCAAAAAAGGAGTGGCTCGTATTTATTACCTTATGGAAGGGATCGATATTACAGAGGGGTTCTTTTTTGAGAACAGCATCATAGCAAGAGTGGAGAGTTTATTTACAGGAAAACCAAGCAGGAAGGCAATACAAATTTTGGAAGATGCTGAAGTTGTTGCGATTGATTCGACTCAACTTTTTAAATTATATGATAGTTTCCCCGAAATAGAGCGGTTGTTTCGTAAAATATTTGAAGCGGCTTATGTAGATACTGTAAACCGAATTGAAGGAATGCAGTTTCATTCAGCAGAAGAAAGGTATAAAGCTTTACTTGCTGAAGCACCTAATGTGCTTATGAGCGTTCCGCTGAAATATGTTGCCTCATACCTTGGTATCACACAGGTAAGCCTCAGCCGTATCAGGAGCCACCGCTGATTATTTATCTTATGTTAAAGGATTAGCCATTTATTGTTGCCAGCTTTGTGCAATATGAATGTCCCGGTTAAATTAGGATTAAAAGAGAACTGGAAACAGTTTGCGCTGTTGGTTATTGTGAACGGCTTTGTGGGAGGCATGGTGGGTATCGAACGTTCTATACTTCCACAAATAGCCGAGCAGGAGTTTGCCATTGCGGCAAAGACAGCAATACTTTCGTTCATTATTATATTTGGTATTGTAAAAGCGCTTACCAATTATTATACCGGTGCATTGGCCAACAGGTTCGGAAGAAAAAAACTGTTGGTAGCAGGCTGGATAATTGGGATTCCCATTCCATTTATGTTGATGTTTGCTCCTTCCTGGGGTTGGATCATTGCAGCCAATGCGCTGTTAGGTATCAACCAGGGTTTAACCTGGAGCAGTACGGTGGTTATGAAAATAGACCTTGTTGGTGAAAAGCAAAGGGGCTTTGCTATGGGCTTGAATGAATTTGCAGGTTATATTTCGGTAGCGCTCGTTGCATTTTTAACCGGCTGGATCGCCAGTGAATATGGTATCAGGCCATACCCGTTTTATACAGGCATAGTATTGGTAGTTTTGGGTTTATTGTCGAGCATTTTCCTGGTGAAAGACACCAAACATCATGTAGCAGAAGAAACAACAACAAATACAATTCCAAAGTTGAAAAATATATTTTGGGATACCACCTGGAAAAATAAAAACCTGGGTTCGGTAACACAGGCAGGTTTAATTAATAACCTTAATGACGGCATGGCCTGGGGTATTTTTCCCATCCTTCTTGCAACAAAAGGTTTCACCATTGGAGAAATAGGAATTGTTACGGCTATCTATCCTGCGGTTTGGGGCCTCGGTCAATTGTTTACCGGAAAAATGGCGGATAAATTCTGTAAAAAAGATATGCTTTATACAGGCATGTTTATACAGGCCATTGCCTTAATTGCATTGGTTTGGGCAAATAGCATGTTACATTATGTAATACTGTCCTCCATCCTGGGTTGGGGTACTGCAATGGTTTATCCAACATTCCTGGCAACGGTTGCTGAAAACACGAATCCGCAGGACCGGGCAAAAAGCATTGGCATTTTCCGCTTGTGGAGAGACCTTGGTTATGCCATTGGTGCAATTCTCACCGGAATAATAGCAGACCTGATAAGTATCAATGCAGCTATTATCTTCATTGGTTTACTCACATTGGTATCTGCACTCATCATCCTGTTCAGGATGAGATGCAAAACTGACGGTTCTTTGAAAATATGGGATTGGATAACGAATAAACATAAACAACATGACCGAACAGAAAATACTAGCGTGCTTTGCAATAGAAGAACTTCAGCAATTGTTGAAACAATCTCCAGATCAAATTACCATCATTGATGTACGAAATCCGGATGAATATGCAGATAAATATATTCCCGGTGCGATCAATATTCCGTTGGATGAATTGGAAAGTTGTTTACATGAATTATCAAAACAGGCAATAATAATTACTGCCTGTGGCAAGGGTGGTGGCAGATCGGCAGCGGCAGCAGAAAAATTGAAACAGCGTGGCTTTACTAAAGCAATTTTTTTATGTGGCGGAACGTTTGGGTGGTACGATGCAATAAAACAATAAAATTGCCATTAAGGGATTTTTGCAACAGCAGTACTAAATTAAAATACCTGGTTTTATTAAAATTGCCATATAAGCCGTTATTTTTGCAAATAATGAAATTTTTATTCTTCTTACTGAGTTTCTTTATGATCTACCTGTCCTGCATGCCATGTGGCGACAGCAGGGAATGTAATGTGAAGACAGAAATAAAAATGGCTGCTACTGATAACCACGATCATGACAGCCATGATCAAGAGGCATGTACCCCATTTTGCAGTTGTGCCTGCTGCGCCGTATCGGTAAATTTTCAACAGGCATTTTATACAAAGTATCAGGCATTGAATTTTCAATCTTTCAATTTCCTGAACAATGCCGGCCTGCCCTCTTATAACTTACATTCCATCTGGCAACCGCCAAAATCTGTATAATCTTTCAGTTTCATTATTTTCTTTAATTGCGGCTAACTGGGTTGCCAATTCGCATTTATTCATCCGTAAGATTATATCATGCTTAATAAGATCATTCATTTCAGTATAAAAAATAAACTCGTCATCGGGTTGATGACACTGGCTCTCATTTTCTGGGGAGTATGGAGTGCAGCCAAATTACCCATTGACGCACTGCCGGATATTACAGATAACCAGGTGCAGATCATTACCCAATCACCTACGCTGGCAGCGCAGGAAGTAGAACAATTTGTAACTTCTCCCATTGAAAAAACAATGGCCAACCTGCCGGATATTACAGAGATGCGTTCTTTCTCCAGGTTTGGGTTAAGTGTTATCACCATAGTTTTTAAAGAGGACGTTAATATTTATTTTGCCCGGCAACTCATTAATGAAAAATTAAAACAAGCCGAAACTCAAATACCTGATGGTATGGGTAAGCCGGAACTGGCACCGGTAACCACCGGCCTGGGAGAAATATATCAATATGTAATTCATCCAAAAAAGGGAGCAGAAGATAAATATTCTGCCATGGATCTGCGTACTATGCAGGACTGGATAGTAGCGAGACAACTGACAGGTATTGGGGGTGTCGCAGAAGTAACAGGTTTCGGCGGTATCACCAAACAATATGAGGTAAGCATAAATCCCGAACGGCTGAAAGCAATGAACGTAACCATTGCGGAAATTTTTGAAGCACTGGAGCATAACAATGAAAATACAGGCGGCGCTTATATTGACAGAAAGCCCAATGCTTATTTCATACGGGGTATTGGCATGGTAAAAACCATGAGTGATATAGAAAACATTGTAATAAAAAATTCAGGCATTGGAATACCGGTTTTAATAAAAGATTTGGCAACGGTTCAGTTTGGCTCACCACCCCGCTATGGCGCCATGACCTATAATGGCGAAAAGGAAGTGGTAGGGGGATTGGTGCTGATGCTTAAAGGAGCCAACAGTTCTGATGTGGTAAGCCGTGTAAAAGAACGGATGGCATCTGTACAAAAATCATTGCCGGATGATGTGGTTGTAGAGGCATTTCTCGACCGGTCGGAATTGGTAAGCAGGGCTATCAGTACGGTGGAAACAAACCTTATAGAGGGTGCCTTGATTGTAATATTTATATTGATACTTTTTCTCGGAAATTTAAGAGCTGGTCTCATAGTGGCATCTGCCATCCCTTTATCATTATTATTTGCATTGGGGCTGATGAATGTATTTGGAGTAAGTGCCAACTTAATGAGCCTTGGCGCTATTGATTTTGGATTAATAGTGGATGGTGCTGTAATTATTGTAGAAGCCACCTTACATTTCCTGGCAGCAAAAAAATTGACAGGCACATTAACGCAAACGCAAATGGATGAGGCTGTGGGAGCAAGCGCCAAACGAATGATGAGTTCGGCAGCTTTCGGGCAGATCATCATACTTATTGTTTACATCCCTATTCTTTCATTAACTGGTATTGAAGGAAAAATGTTTGGCCCAATGGCTAAAACAGTTGGCTTTGCAATTTTAGGTGCATTGATCTTATCACTTACTTATATTCCAATGATGAGTGCTTTGTTTCTGTCGAAAAAAATGACACACAAAAGAAACATTTCAGACAGGATGATGGATTTTCTCCAACGCATCTATCAGCCGTTTTTACAAAAAGCTATAAAAATTAAAATTCTTATTGTAACCATAACTGTAGCATTGCTCATAATAAGTGGTTTAATTTTTAATAAACTTGGCGGAGAGTTTATCCCTACACTTGAAGAGGGTGATTATGCGATAGAGTTTGTTTTACCACAGGGCTCCTCATTAAGCCAGACTGTGGAAACTGTGTTGCAGGCAGAACGTATAATAAAAACATTCCCCGAAGTAAAAATGGTAGTGGGCAAAACCGGTGCAGCCGATGTGGCTACCGATCCAATGCCCATGCAAGCCTCAGATTTGATCGTAATATTGAAACCAAAAAAAGAATGGAAAACATCGGATGGCTTCTATGAGCTGGCAGAAAGAATGAAAGAAAAATTAGATGATATACCAGGAATAATTGCTGAACCGAGTCAACCCATCCAGATGCGTTTTAATGAATTGATGACCGGGATAAGGCAGGATGTAGCGATTAAAATATTTGGTGAAAACTTAGATACACTGGCGGCCCTAGCGCCACAGGTTGCTAAAATTATTCACTCAGTTAAAGGTGCAGCAACACCGCAAATAGAACGTACTGCCGGTTTGCCGCAGATCACCATTGAATACGACAGGGCACGGATGGCCGGGTATGGGTTGAATATAAAAGATGTAAACCAAATCATTACTACCGCATTTGCAGGACAAACAACCGGGGTAGTTTTTGAAAATGAAAGAAAGTTTGATTTAGTAGTGAGGTTAGACAGTGCTTACCGTTCTACGTTGGATGATGTGGCAAATTTATTTGTACCAACGGCTAATGGTAATCAAATCCCTTTAAGCCAGGTGGCAACCATAGCATTTAAAGAAGGGCCTGCACAAATAAGCCGGGAGGATGCAAAACGAAGGATTGTGATTGGCTTTAATGTACGTGGCAGGGATGTTAAGAGTGTGGTGGAAGAAATACAGGTGAAACTGGCTGCCAAAAAAATTTTACCTACGGGTTATTATTATACTTATGGCGGAACTTTTGAAAACCTCGAGCAGGCTTCAAAAAGATTAAGCATAGCTGTACCGGTTTCATTGCTCCTTATTTTTGGCCTGCTGTTTTTTACTTTCGGTTCGCTGAAATATGCAGCATTGATTTTTACAGCTATACCCATGTCGGCTATTGGCGGCGTATTTGCACTGCTCATCCGTGGTATGCCATTCAGCATTTCTGCAGGTATAGGTTTTATTGCTTTGTTTGGTGTGGCAGTATTAAATGGCATTGTTTTGATAAGCACTTTTAATCAACTTAAAAAAGATGGCATGACTGATGTAATTCAACGGGTGCTGGAAGGTACTAAAATTCGTTTGCGACCTGTGTTGATGACAGCAAGCGTTGCAGCATTGGGTTTTTTACCAATGGCTTTTTCAACCGGTGCAGGTGCTGAAGTACAAAAACCATTGGCTACCGTGGTAATAGGGGGTTTAATAACAGCTACTTTTTTAACCCTGATTGTACTTCCCTGTTTGTATATCCTTTTCAACAGTAAGGTAAAAAGAAAGAAAAAAATAATCCCGGTTACCGGTGTAACCATAGTATTATTACTTTTTGTGTCAACGGCATTACAGGCACAGCAAACGGCACAGCGCATAAGTATTGAAGCGGCAGTTGATACAGCTTTAAAAAATAACCTGCAGTATTCCATCAATAAATCGGAAATAAACCGGGCCGGCATTACTGTAAAGACAGCAAGGGAAATTCCAAAGACCGGTGTGTTTGCAGAAAACGAAGACATGCGGCCAGGCGATAACAAAGGCATTTTAAAAATTGGTGTTTCGCAAACAATTGCATGGCCGGGATTGAACAAAGCAAGAAAAGAATATTTCAATCAGCAACTTAAATATTACCAGCTAAACACATCTGCATTAAATGCTGTGATAAAAAGAGATGTGCAAACTGCTTATTACCAGCTTTGGTATTTGCAGGACAGGCAGGCATTGTACAGGAAATTAGACAGTTTATATACCTCCATGTTTGATGCAGCCTCACTCCGTTTTAAAACAGGCGAAGCGGCAGGCTTAGATAAGATTGCAGCCGAAGCAAGGTTGAGAGAGTTGCAGGCCTTGTTAGCGCAAATAGGTAATGAAATACTGGTGCAGCAACAGCAGATGATGATGTTACTGAATAGTAATGATTATTTTTTGCCGCTAAATAAACCGGTTGAAAAAATAAAATTTACGATGACTCAACAGGATTCTTTACACCCGGTGCTGATGCTGCAACAGCAAAACATCAGCATTGCAAATTCTAATATTACAGTGCAGCAAAATACAAATAAGCCGGAGTTTTCGGGCCGTTTTTTTTCGCAGCGTTTGTATGGGGCTAAAGATCCTTTCACCGGTTTTTCAGTATCTGCAGCCTTTCCGTTATTTGGTACATCAGCCAATAAAAATAAAATAAAAGCAGCACAGGCCGAAGTAGCCGTTCAGCAAAACCAACTGGCCTGGCAAACGCAGCAATTTAATACACAACGGCAGCAAATGATGGCTGATATGGACAGAAGCAAAACCATGTTACTGTTTTATGAAGGCACAGGATTAAAGCAGGCAGAAGAAATTATAAAAGCGGCTACATTAAGTTACCGAAGTGGTGAAATAAGTTTTGCAGAACTTAGCCAGTTTCTGACACAGGCCATTGATATTCGTAAAAATTACCTGGAAGTAATGAACCAATATAACCAGGCAGCTATTCAATACAACTATTACAACAATAATTAAAATACTTACAGAATGAAAAAAATAGTAATCATTACATCGGTCTTTGCAGTATTCTTAATGCTCAGTTCATGTGGCAGTAAAACCAGTGAGGAAGTGTCAAAGGAAGAAACGCATGAAAAAGTCGCTGACGAACATGCCAATGAAAATACAGCCACACTTAGCGAAGAACAAATAAAAACCATCGGCATAGAATTAGGTCAAATAGAACAAAAAAACCTTACTGCTTCCATTAAAGCGAATGGTGTACTTACTGTTCCTAATCAGAATAAAGCATTTGTAGTTCCTTTACTAAGTGGAGTAATCAGAACATTACTGGTACAGCCAGGTAGTTATGTGAGGCAGGGACAGGCTATTGCAACTATTGTAAACCCCGACCTGATACAAATGCAGCAACAGTTGCAACAGGTAAATGCACAAATTTCGCTTTCAGAAATTGAATTAAAAAGACAAAAAGAATTGGTGGAAGGTAATGCAGCACCACTGAAAAGATTGCAGCAGGTGCAAACAGAGCTGGCTACTTTAAAAACACAACGGTCAGGTTTGCAAAAGCAATTATCAGCATTGGGTGCATCCCAAAGTTTTTCATCATCCGTTACGGTAAGGGCTCCTATCAGCGGCACAGTAAGTAAGGTGATGGCGCAATTAGGTTCAAATGTAGATGTGTCAGCTCCCATTGCTGAGATTGTAAACAATTCGCAACTGCATCTTGATCTGTATGTGTATGAAAAAGACTTATCAAAAGTAAAGCCCAATCAAATCATACATTTTACGGTAACCAACAATGCAGGTAAAGAATATGATGCTGAGATTTTCTCTATCGGTACAGCTTTTGAAAGCAACACCAAAACCATCCCGGTACATGCAAAAGTAATGGGCGATAAAACAGGTTTGATAGATGGTATGAATGTTACTGCCAATATAAGTTTGGATAAAACTACTGTGCCAGCCGTTCCTACCGAAGCTATCATTAGTTTCCAGGGTCAGGATTATATTTTTATTGTAGACTCCGTAGAAACAAAAAAAAGTATAACTCATTTTAGAAGAATACCGGTGGTAAAAGGTACCAGTGATGTAGGGTACAGCGAAATTACTTTGTTAAAGGAAGTTCCTGCCGGTGCCAGAGTCGTTACTAAAGGTTCATTTTTTATTTTAGCAAAGCAAACAAATACCGAAGGGCATTCAGATTAATCCTTAGTTATGAAATTTTATACCAACATGCCAAAAGCATTGGAGCCTTTTTATAAGGAAGAATTGTTACAGGCAAAAAATGAATTTGATAAAAAGCATTACCCGCAAAGCTGGCGGCATTTGGAGAGGGCTCATATTTTGTGCCAGCCTTACCCGGTAGAGCATACTGCTGTGCATTGGAAAATGTTAGGCTTTGGTATTAAAATAAAAAATGGTAAAGAAATCATAGGGCAGATACCACGCTTATTGTTTGGTGGTGTAAAATCATTTGTCGGGAAGATCCCGGTAGGTAATACAGGTGGGGTAAATGTTCCGCCGCTTCAGCCAATGGAAATACCGGATGACCTGGCTACGATCATCAACAAGTCCAACAAAGCCATAGCTTTGCTTTGAACAATCATTCATACATCTTAAATCTTTTATTATGTCATTTGATCAGTATCATGAACCGCCAGAAGAACTTTCAGCAGCAACCAGGACATTTGCCCGCATGTGCACGTCTTTAATAGAAGAAGCCGAAGCAATAGGCTGGTATGAACAAAGGATCTCCGTGGAAAAAGACAAACAGGCAAAAGCGATCATGGAAAATGCCCAGGAAGAAGAATTCAAACATTTTGGTATGGACCTGGAATTCCTGCTTCGTAAAAAACCAAAATGGCGCACAACTTTGCAGGCCATTCTTTTTACCCAGGGCGATATCGTTAAATTGGGTAAAAAAGGAGAAGAGAAAGCAGAAAAAAAATGAGACATACGCATGATGATGAAGCCTACGACCATGAAGGACATGGACACGCACATGAGATCGGCGGCATCTTTGGTGAAAAAACAGAACTCATATTCGCATTAATATGCGGAGCATTTCTTGCTATTGGTTTCTGCTTATCCTTTTTACAACATGTTCACGCTTTTGTTCCGATGGCATCGTATATAGGTGCTTATTTCTTTGGCGGCTTTTATACAGGCAAGCAAGCTGTTACAGCGATCAGTAAAGGCAAGTTTGAGATAGATTTCCTGATGCTTGTGGCGGCTATTGGTGCTGCAGCATTGGGTGAATGGGCTGAAGGGGCTTTACTATTATTCCTCTTTAGCCTCGGTCATGCATTGGAACATTATGCCATGGGAAAAGCAAGGAAGTCCATTGCCGCTTTAGCCGAGCTGGCACCCAAAACAGCGTTATTAAAAACAGGCAGCGAATTAAAGGAAGTAAAGATAGAAGATCTTAAAGCCGGAGATGTGATCCTGGTGAAACCCAATTCAAAGATCCCTGCAGATGGCTTTGTTACCAGCGGGGAAAGCAGTGTTAACCAGGCGCCCATAACCGGGGAAAGCATCCCGGTTGATAAAATTGCAGTGGAAGACCCTGCTATGGATATTGGTGCTGCGAATAAACTCGATGGCAGGTTCAGGATATTTGCAGGTTCTATTAATGGCGGGGGAACACTGGAAGTTAAAGTAAGTAAGGTAGCGGCTGATTCTACCATTGCCCGGTTGATCAAACTTGTAAACGAAACCCAAACACAGAAATCGCCCACCCAAAATTTCACCGATAGGATAGAAAAATATTATGTCCCGTCTGTACTTGTGCTTACAGGGATTTTATTGCTGGCTTTTTTAGTGATAGATGAGCCATTCAGCGTGAGCTTTTACAGGGCCATGGCGGTGCTGGTTGCGGCCAGCCCATGTGCATTAGCCATATCAACCCCAAGTGCAGTACTAAGTGGCGTAGCAAGAGCAGCAAGGGGCGGGGTTTTGATAAAGGGTGGAAAACCTTTGGAAGAACTGGGTTCTTTAACAGCCATTGCTTTTGACAAAACCGGAACACTTACTGAAGGGAAGCCAAAACTCACGGGAGTATATCCACTCAATGGAGTTTCAGAAGAAAATTTATTAGCGTTGGTGATCGCTGTTGAAAAACTAAGCGACCATCCCTTGGCGGCAGCTATAGTAAAAGGAGGTATTGAGCGGTTAAAGCGGGATGTATCACCGGCGTCAAATGCCAGGGCCATTACGGGTAGAGGTTTCCGGGCGACATATGAAGGCAGCACCATTCATATCGGCAACAAAGAACTTTTTAATGAAAAGAATAATCAATTGCCGGGCGATATACAGGAAAAAATGATCGACCTGGAAACTCAGGGTAATACGACCATGCTGGTGCAGCAGGATGATCAGTATATCGGCATCATTACTTTAATGGATGTAGCAAGAAAAGATGCCAGGGATACTTTAACTACTTTAAAAAAGATCGGTATCCGCAAAATGATCATGCTCACCGGGGATGACCAGAAAGTTGCTGAAGCTATTGCAAAAGATATCGGGATCACAGATGCCTGGGGTAACCTGTTACCGGAACAAAAAGTGGCGGCAATAGAAAAACTTATAAAGACGGAAAAGAAAGTAGCGATGGTAGGTGATGGGGTAAATGATGCGCCGGCGATGGCAAAAAGTACTGTTGGAATAGCCATGGGTGCAGCAGGATCCGATGTGGCACTGGAAACGGCTGATATTGCATTGATGGCAGACCAGCTGAGCAATTTACCTTTTGCTATCGGGCTAAGTAAAAAAGCACATACCATTATAAAACAGAACCTGGTTATCAGTTTGGGTATGGTTGCCATACTTATTCCGCTTACCATTACCGGCATCGCTCATATGGGGCCTGCGGTCATTGGTCATGAAGGCTCTACACTTGTAGTTGTATTTAATGCGCTGCGTTTGCTTGCGTATAAAAAATAATTTTTTATACAGGTTATAATTTTTTCAGCGCTGCAATTGTTGCTATCGGGTCCGCAGATTTAAACACGGTATTTCCAGCAACCAATACATCGGCACCTGCATCAATGATCGATCTTGCATTTTCCAGGGTTACGCCACCATCAATTTCTATTTTAACCTGCAAACCCTGTTCATCGATCATTTTATGGAGTTGTTTTATTTTATGAAGTGTGTGTGGAATGAATGATTGTCCGCCAAAGCCCGGGTTTACACTCATCATGCATACCAGGTCAATATCTGCCAGTATATCCTGTAAAGCTTCAACAGGTGTATGCGGATTAATTGCCACACCGGCCTGCATGCCCAGGCTTTTTATCTGCTGGATATTGCGGTGTAAATGCGGACAGGCTTCAATATGTACAGATAAAATATCTGCGCCTGCTTTTTTAAATGCTTCGGCATAGTTACCCGGGTCTTCGATCATTAAATGCACATCACAAACTTTGGTGGTAGCTTTCCTGAAAAACTCAACCAGCATGGGACCAAAACTGATATTTGGAACAAAGCGGCCATCCATCACATCCAGGTGATACCAATCCGCAACACTTTCGTTAAGCATTTTACATTCAGCTTCTAAATTTAAAAAATTGGAGGCAAGTAAGGAAGGAGCAATGATTGGCATAGTATTAAATTGTTAAAAGGTATATGTTTATGATCAGGATATAAAAATACTTATAAAAAAACAATGTTCGCTATTTCGAGAAAATCTTAATTTTTAAATTGCGAATGTTAAGATTTTCCTTTGTGTTATTGAATGTACATCTTACAGTCTTATGCTTGCTTTAAAAATGTTAACAGGATGTGTGAAAAATGCAACTAATTTACATAACTATATAACTCCTGCAGGCTAATTACATCTATTTTTATTGGTACCCATTTCTAAAAAAATCAATCTTTACCACTCTCCCGATAAAAAAGGCTGATTACTGTAGTTTTAGCAATTTGGTAAAAACATTTCATCTTGCTTTGATTATTAAAAAGAATATATTATTGGATTTTAAAAATATTAAAATTTGTAAAATCAGGACATGTCAAAAAAGGAAAAATCAGATAAGACGATATTGAGTATTAAAAAAAATGGTTTACAAAAAAAGATGGCAACTACCCAGACTGAAGAACTGATTATTGCCATTAATGAATTAAAAAAGGCACAGGAAAAATTACTTCATGCCAACCGCCTGTATGCTTTTATCAGCCAGATAAACCAAACCATTGTACATGTAAAAGAAGAACAGGAACTTTTTAATGCTGTCTGCAAAATTGCCGTAAATACCGGTAAGTTTGAATTGGCCTGGATAGGAAAAGCCGATGAACCAAACGGAAAAATTAACCTGGTTGCTGAAGAAGGCGCTATTAGTACTGACCTGGAAGTGTTCAGCAGTGCGGCCTACAAAAAAAATGGCCCGATTGCAAATGTATTGCAAAGCGGAACACTACATGTAATTAATAACATTGCAAAATCAGAACTGGATGACCGGTGGAAACAATATGCCATTGTAAGAGGGTTCCAGGCAAATATTTACCTGCCATTAAAAAAATCCGGAAAAACGACGGCTATTTTTAACCTGTTTTCTGCTAAGGCCGATTTTTTTGACCAGGAAGAGGCTGCCTTGCTGCAACAGGCAGCGGATGACATTTCATTTGCGCTGGACTTTTTTGAAAAAGAAAAACTTAAGGTAAATGCTGAGGAAGCCTTGCGTGAATCTGAATTAAACCTGCAGGCCATTTTTGAAAATACATCAGAAGGATTTATTCTTATTGATACAAAAGGGGAAATAAAAAATTTTAATAAAAGAGCCCGGGATATTGAATTCCTGAATACTGGAGAGGAAATTGAAACCGGAAAAAATATCCTTAATCTCTATGACTTAAAAAAACATGACTATAAGGATATGGTCTTAAGAGTATTATCCGGGGAAACTATAAATTTTGATCATTCCTATACAAGAAAAAAGGGCGAGGTAAAATGGTTTAGCTGGACTAAGACGCCGGTATATAATAAGGGCATAGTAGAGGGAATTTGCATTACTTCTGCTGACATTACCGACAGGAAAATGGGTGAAGAAAAAATCCTTCATGCCAACCGGCTCTATGCTTTCATCAGCGAGATAAATAAAACTATTGTACATGTTAAAGATGAGCAAACCCTGTTTAACGAAGCCTGCAGAATTGCGATTAAACAGGGAGAATTCAGGATGGCCAGGATCGGTATTCCCGATCCGGCAAACAGGAGAATACGCCTTACTGCAAGTTCAGGCGAAACCGGGCTCGACATCAAAAAGTTTACTGAGTATACTTACGAACTAAACGGCCTGATTGATAAGACGTTAAAAGGCCAGGGTTACTTTGTGGTTAATGAAATTCAAAAAGACCACGATATGGTCTGGAAAGAATACGCAGCCAAAAGAGGGTTCAATGCGGTTATTTGCCTGGGCATAAAAAAATTAGGGAAGGTAGTGGGCGTATTTATCATCTATTCTTCCGAAATAAATTTCTTCAATGCAGAAGAAATTACCCTGTTAAAAGAAGTGCGGGATGACCTTTCGTTTGCATTAGATGTTTTTGAAAAAGAAAAATTGAAGGTACAGGCTGAGGAAGCCCTGCATGAATCTGAATCGAACCTGCAGGCCATTTTTGAAAACACATCCGAAGGATTTATACTCACTGATACAGAGGGAATCATTAAATCCTTTAATAATAAAGCCAAAGATATTTTTCTTCTTAATTCAGGAAAAAAGATCATAACTGGCAAAGCCATCTTTGATTTTGTAGATGAATCAAGAAGAGAAGCATATAGAAATGCTGCTCCTGAAGTATTGGCAGGGAAGGAACTGTATTTTGACCTTTCCTTTGAAGGAAAAAAAGGAGAAACAAAAAAATGGTTCATTTTTACTATCAACCGGGTGAACACCCAAGGCAAGGTAGAGGGTTTTAGTATTACAGTAAGGGACATTACCAAAAGGAAAGAAGCAGAATATCAATTACAGGAAAGCGAATCTTTCAATAAAGGGATACTGGCATCATTGAATTCGCATATCGCGGTGATTGATAAAAGGGGTATCATTATAGCCGTTAATAAAGCCTGGAATGATTTTGCAATAGAGAACGGGGTAACCGCATTGGAACGTACTTCGGAAGGAAGCAATTACTTCCAGGTTTGTAAAAAAGCAATCGGTTCGGGTGATGCCATTGCCGGCGAGGCATTGGAAGGGATTTTATCCGTATTTGAAAAAGTTGAAACCTTTGAATTGGAATATCCCTGTCATTCTCCCAAACAACAACGATGGTTTATTCTTCATGTAATGAAATTTGGAAATGATACATCTAAAGTTGTCATTTCACACCAGGATATTACTGAAAGAAAATTGTCAGAAGAAAAATTAAATCAGAGTGAAAAGTACAGCCGGAATCTTTTTGAACAAACCGAAATAGGTCTGGCGCTTGCACGTATGGATGGAACACTTGTAGATGTAAATGAGGCCTATGCAAAAATTATCGGCCGCACCATTGAAGAAACTTTGAAGCTGACTTATTGGGAAGTAACTCCTGAAAAATATCATGACCAGGAAGATAAAGTTTTAGAAGGGCTTAAGGACACAGGCAAATTTATTAATTATGAAAAAGAATATATTCATAAGAACGGAAATCTTGTACCCGTAAGATTATCAGGAAATATTTTTGAAAAAAACGGTGAAAAATTTATTTGGTCGAGCGTTGAAGATATTACTGAACTCAAAAAGGCAGATGAACAAAACAGGGCCCAAGCCAACCTATTAAATATGATAGGCCAGGCGGCTATAGCAACAGACCTGGATGGAGTTGTTAATTACTGGAATAAAGCAGCCGAAAATATTTATGGCTGGACATCAGAAGAAACGATAGGAAAGAATATTATACATCTTACTCCTTCTCAGGCAACCAGGGAACAGGCTTTAGAGATAATGGAGGATCTTAAAAATGGCCGTACATGGTCGGGTGAGTTTAGCGTGCAGCGCAAAGATGGAACCGACTTTCCTGCATTAATAACCGATTCTCCTATTTATGATCAGAATAATAAATTAAGCGGCATCATTGGTATTTCATCAGACATTACCGAAAGCAAAAAAGCCGAAGAAAGATTGATACAAAGTGAAGCGAAGCTTAAAAAAGCACAATCAATAGCGCATGTGGGAAGTTGGCAAGTAAACCTGGATAATCATAAGCATTCATGGTCTGATGAATTTTGCAGAATTTTTGGAATTGAATGTGACGAGGTTATTCCATCAGCTGAAGCCTTTCTTTCATTCATTCACCCGCACGATGCCGCATTAGCAATCAGCAGCATGGAAAATGCTTTTGCCACTTTTACAGATTCCTCATTTAGTTTTCAATTCATAAAAAAGAATGGGGAGCTAGGACAAGGCACTTCTGAATGGAAATTCGAATTTGACCAGTATGACAAGCCCATTCGCCTGGATGGGATTTTAAGGGATATTACAGAGCAAACAAAATTGGAAAATGCAACTTTAAAAGCCTATGAAGAAAAAAATGCTATCCTGGAAAGTATTGGGGATGCGTTTTTTGCTGTAGATAAAGACTGGACGGTAACTTATTGGAACAAAGAGGCAGAGAAAATGTTGCTTACTCCAAGGGTTAAAATTATCGGCATCAATCTATGGCAGGTATTTTCAAACAGTATTGATTCCGAATCTTACAAAAAATATCATGAAGCTATTGAAACAAACCAGGTAATTGATTTTGAAGATTATTATGCCGTACTGGACAAATGGTTTGAAATAAGCGCTTATCCGTCTGCTACAGGTTTGTCAGTTTTTTTTAAAGATGTATCGGAACGCAAAAATTCGGAGGTCGAATTTAAAAGACTTAATGCGTTACTAGAGGTACATTCGAAAGAACTGGCAACATCAAACAAAAAGCTTGAGCAATTTGCTTATGTAGCATCACACGATTTGCAGGAACCGCTGCGAATGGTAACCAGTTTTCTTACCCAGATAGAAAAAAAATACGGAAACATCATTGATGAAAAGGGCAGGCAATATATACACTTTGCGGTGGATGGTGCTAAACGAATGCGCCAGATCATCCTGGACCTGCTTGAATTTTCAAGGGTGGGCCATACAGAAGATAAGCAGGAAGAAGTAGACCTTAATGAGTTGCTGGATGAAATACTTTCGTTGTTACGTAAAAAAATTGAAGACAAAAAAGCAGTTATAACAATCGGCAAATTGCCGTTGCTGAAAGCCTTCAGGTCGCCCCTGCATCAGGTATTTCAAAACCTGGTAAACAACAGCCTGACCTATCATAAAAAAGATGGCAATCCCGAAATTAGTATTTATGTAAAAGACAAGGAAAACTATTGGGAATTTGCTGTTACTGATAATGGTATTGGCATTGACCCGGATTACTTCAATAAGATATTTACCATTTTTCAACGGTTACACAATAAAGATGAATATTCCGGTACGGGTATTGGCCTGGCCATCACCAAAAAAATTATTGAAAGTATGGGTGGAAAGATCTGGGTAGAATCGGAAGAAGGAAAAGGCAGCACTTTTTATTTCACCCTGCCAAAAAATGCTTAATGAATATCTGGAAGCGTTATACAAATACTGTTGACAATGGGATGGGTATAGCGGAAGAATATTTTGATAAGATATTTATTATTTTTCAACGGCTGCACAGCAAAGAGGTATACCCGGGTACAGGTATGGGATTGGCTATTTGTAAAAAAATAGTTGAAAACAAGGGCGGGAAGATATGGTTAGAATATACAGAAGGAAAAGGGAGTACTTTTTATTTTACAATCGCAAAACAAAACCTATATATCCTATGAAAGCAATACACATTTTACTCGTGGAAGACAATGAAGGCGATATCATGCTTACAACCGAAGCATTGGAAGAAGGAAAAATTGCCAATAAGATAAGCATTGTAAAAGATGGAAAGCATGCTATTGACTTTCTAAATAAGAAAGGCGATTATGAAAATGAAACCTTGCCTGACCTCATTTTATTGGATATAAATCTCCCCAAAAAGAATGGGCACGAAGTACTTCAATATATTAAACATGATGATGGCCTGAAACAAATCCCGGTTATTATGCTAACAACTTCATCCTCAGAAAAAGACATTCTTGAATCGTATAAAAATTATGTAAACTGTTATATTACCAAGCCGGTTGATGTAAATGATTTTATAAAAG
>JBDSGK010000136.1:0-34318 GCA_039919015.1 Ferruginibacter sp. | reverse complement strand
CAGAAATTTTGGAAAGACAGAAGTTTTGAAAAGATCGAAGTCCGATAAAAGATCGAAGTCTTGAAAAGACAGAAACCAATCAGGCGGAAAGCATCGGGTTAGTAAGATTACGAAGTAAGCAATTATGAAGTAAGAATCAACTTGATGCTTTTTTGTTTTTATACCATACTGTTTTTATTATATTATTAAAAGAAAGCCCGGCTAATAAAGCCGGGCTTCTTATATAAACAAGAAAAAATACTACTAATTAAGCATCCACGGCTTTGTGTACATCTCTGTATTTTTTGATGATGTCGTGGGATGTTTTTAATTTGGCCTGTTGTTCTGCGATCAATTGCCGGATTTCTGCACTCATCTCAGCATCAGAAGCTATAGCTGCTTTATAAGCTTTTTGTGCCGCATCTTCTCCAAACTCGCATAATTCCAGTACCGACTCCCTGTCGTGACCCGTGAAGGTTGACTTAATGTCCATCCACACACGGTATAATTTACCACTATTGGTAGTACCGTCGGCAGGCGTTTCACCTAACTCAATTACCAATTTTGAAAGTTCAGCTGCATAATTACTGCTGTCATTGGCCATACTGCGAAAAATAGCTCTAAGATCAAGATCAAGATCTTTCGTTTCTTCAATTGCTTTTTCGTAACCATTTACACGGTCATGATTGATCTCTATAAGGCCATTTAAAACTTCGGTTAATTTTTCATTTGTTTGCATAATAATATGTTTTAATTAGATTAACGGGTTCTAAAACCATGCCAACAAGTATCCAAATAGTAAACAGCCATTATTGAATCCCACGCTAAATGATCTATAAGAAAGTGTGGAATAAATTCTACTAAACAACAGGTATGAAATAATTATACAACGCCTGCCACTTCTAAACTACGCTTGCTTATTTTTTTATATGCTATCGTTTCAATGATGGCATCCGGACATAGTATCAAGGAAACGCCTGGCTGTTTCCACCAGTCGGTTACATATAATTTTTCTGCATGAATAACTGCTACCAGCCAGTTATGTTTTAGATCATTGTGCCATTCTTCTATCCATTCAAGATCAGCTTTGTTAATTTTGCTGAGATCATCTGTGCTGATAAAAACTTTTAAATAATAATCGTTGCTGAGTTCTGTATCGGTCTGGTGATGTATTTTTTTATACTCGTACCTGTAATTGTAACCGAGCGCAGATATATCACTTAATACCGCAGATGCTGTTGGAAATGCGCCGGCACCCTTACCTTTAAAAAAATGAGCATCAGCAAACGTACTTTCTGTGGTAATCGCATTGAACTCATTCTGCACATAGTATAGGTCATCTTTTGGGGTAACGAATTGCGGCAAAACAAAAGCAGCCAGCTTGCCCGATTCCAATTTCTTGGCAGTAGCAACTAATTTAATGCCGTTCTTTTTTTCTTTGGCTACAATAGCATCGGACAAAGAAATATTTTCAATACCTGTGAAAATAAATTCAGTCGGTTTTGCGATCACACCAAAGGAGTGTGCCAGCAAAATACTCAGTTTATTGGCTGCATCAAAACCACCTATATCGAGCTTGGGATCGCTTTCAGCAAAACCAAGCTGCTGCGCCAGGGATAGCGCTGTTTTAAATTCAAGTTGCTCTTCCAGTATCCTGGTCAGGATAAAATTGGTTGAGCCATTGATGATCCCACGGATGGATCTTAAAAGATCATTGTCGTAATATTCTTCCAGGTTACGTACAATGGGCATACTGGCGCAGCACGCAGCTTCATATAAAAGTGCTGTATTGTTTTCCTGTTGCAATTGTAAGAGCTCTTCAAAATGTTCAGCGATCATTTTTTTGTTGGCGCTTACAACAGCTTTGCCCTTTTGCAATGCCGTTTTTACGATCTCAAATGCTGCATCTGCATCATCGATCAGTTCAACAACCACATTAATGGTTTCATCGTTGAGGATGACCAAAGCATCAGTTGTGAAATTTTCTGCAGCAATGCTTCTTTTCTTATCTGCGGTTTTGATAACTATTTTTTTGATGGATGCCTGCAGGGTTGGGGTAGTGTGCAGTACATCATACAATCCTTTACCTACTACACCAAAACCGAAGAGGCCGATATTAAGTTGTTTGTTTGACATGGTTATCTTTTTTTCCCGCGGAGGCAGGGAGACGCTGAGTTTCTCTGCGCCTCTGCGACTCCACGGTTATTTTTGTTATGAAGTTTGTTTATGCACTGATGCTGGGCTCATAATTTTCTTTTCCTGTTTTAAGTTTTGCAAAAGCCTGTTCAAGGTCAGCAACCAGGTCTTCTACATCTTCCAGTCCAACACTAAGCCGGATAAGACTATCGGCAACACCTGCAGACCTGCGCTTTTCGGCAGGAATACTTTTATGGGTCATTTGCGCAGGGTGACAAAGCAAACTTTTTACACCGCCTAAACTTTCGGCCAGTTTGAAATAATTAGTGCCGGTAACAAATGCAGTAGCAGCTTCTTCAGTATCATTTTTCAATGTAAAAGAAACGATCCCGCCAAATCCCTTGCTTTGCTTTTTTGCAATATCATGATTGAGATGTGTTTTTAAGCCAGGGTAATACACTTGAGCAACCACAGGATGTGTTTCCAGCCATTCTGCAACCACCTGTGCATTGCGGCAATGTTGCTGCACCCGAAGATGTAAAGTTTCAATTCCACGAATAACCAGCCAGCTATCGAAGGGCGCCAGTATTGCACCACTTGCATTCTGGATGAATTTTATTTTTTCACCCAGTGCCACATCTTTAGCAACAACCAACCCGGCGATCAGGTCACTGTGGCCACCCAAATATTTTGTTGCGCTGTGTACTACAAGATCAGCTCCCAGCGGCAGCGGTTGTTGTAAGGCGGGTGATGCAAAAGTATTATCCACGCAAAGTAAACAGGCATTGGCCTTTGCGATCTTTGCAATGGCTTCAATATCGCTCACTTTTAAAGTTGGATTGGTTGGTGTTTCAAGCCAAATGAGTTTTGTGTTGGGCGTGATGGCATTAAATACATTGGCAGCGTCTGTTGTATCAACATAGTTTACCGTGATACCAAACTTTTCATAAATATGCGTAAAGAGCCGGAAGGCACCGCCATAAATATCATCCACGGCCAGGATCTCATCGCCGCTTTTCAGCAATTTTACAACGGCATCAATGGCTGCAAGTCCGCTGCCAAAAGCAATGCCAATACTGCCTTTTTCCAGCTGTGCAATGATGGCTTCCAATGTTCCCCTTGTTGGATTATTGCTGCGGGCATAATCGTAACCCTTGTTTACACCGGGTGCATCCTGCACGTAGGTACTGGTTTGATAAATGGGAACACTGATGGCTCCGGTTAATGGATCTACGGGAATGCTGTGGATCAGTTCTGTTGCGTTGCTCATTGTTGTTTTTTTAATTTTTAATTAAATAGTGTTAAACAGGTTCTGTTTAATCACTTAACAAGTGAACAACCTTATCGGGAGAGCTATGAATTGCCACGGGCTTAAGCCCGTGGCAATTCATAAAAAAAGCTCACCCGAAAAATCAGATGAGCTTTTAAAGTATTTTGAAGTAATTTTTTAAGCTTTGGATCTGACTTATCTGTCCCGTTTATAACGAGATGGAATTGGCACCTTTTCCCGATAAAATCGGGATAGGTTGTCAAGGCTTCATCGGGCCATTACCCTCTGCCTTTCTTGATAAGTGATATTAAAGAACTGGTACAAAGATACTGGCAGAAATTTCAAACCACCAAATAAAAAATTGCAATTATTTTTTAGTTCCTTGAAAAGCAAATACAGTAAAGGATTTCGAGGGATAAATTATTTTATATTCTTCCTCATCCAATCCTCCTGGGAATTGGCTGACTGTTCAATAGAAACCTGTTCTGCAATTTTTTCCTGGCCTTTGATGATCGATTTGCTGACCATGTTGTGTTCGATCACCTCATTTTCTTTCATACCCAGCATTTTCATCAACGGGATGAGTTTTTCGCTGCCAAAATGTTTAAAGAGCGGCTCGTCCATAGCACTGTAAACAATTATTTTTTCAGCATCCCAGTTGGTGATCAACTCCATTTCCTTTGCATGCAAAGGATAATGCTCCACAAATACCGGTATCTTATTTTGAAGTTTGGAGGCGTGCAGGTGATGGGTTTCCATGATCCTGCTTTCATCAAGTCCCTGCTGCCTGAAAAATTCTTTAAATTTTACCGCCGTATCTGCAAACCAGGCAATAAATACATGATTGGGTTCTTGCTTCGCCAGCTCTGCACAGGCATTCATTTTGGCTGCCGTACTTACATAAGCCCGGTCAATAAAAACCTGGTCTCCTCCAGCCACATCCTTTTTCCCAAATAAATTAAATAACATACATTAAATTGAATAGCAAATTTACAGAACAAAGCGCCATGCAACAAATCAGCCTGAAATTTGTTTGTATCTTTAGGGTAAATAATGCTGGTTTTGTGCATCCGTAAATTTGAATAATAGAATACCTCAATTGGTATAAGTACACATGGCGAAACTAAAGAAAGCTTCATCTGAAGATATCATTGATAAAGATTTTATAGAAGTATTTGGTGCAAGGGAACACAACCTTAAGAATATTGATATTAAAATTCCGAAGAATAAACTGGTGGTTTTTACCGGGGTGAGTGGGAGCGGAAAATCTTCGCTTGCATTCGATACCATTTACAATGAAGGGCAACGCCGTTACATGGAAAGCTTTAGTGCTTACGCCCGCCAGTTTGTGGGTGATATGGAGCGTCCTGATGTAGATAAGATCACCGGCCTGTCTCCTGTAATTTCTATCGAACAAAAAACAACCAACAAAAATCCACGCAGTACCGTAGGTACGGTTACAGAGATCTATGATTTTTTGCGGTTGTTGTATGCCAGGGTAGGAGAGGCGTACAGTTATAATACCGGCAGAAAGATGGTAAAGTTCAGCGAAGAAGAAATTGTGAGCAACATCTTCGAAAAATTTGAAGGTAAAAAAATAAGTGTGCTGGCACCCCTGGTTCGGGGAAGAAAAGGACATTACAGGGAACTGTTTGAAGACATCCGCAAGAAAGGATATTTGAAAGTAAGGGTTGATGGTGAAGTGATGGATCTTAAACCGCGAATGCAGATAGACCGTTACAAAATACATGATATAGAAGTTGTGGTTGACAGGCTTACCGTTACTGATGATATGAGATTCAGGTTGAGCCAGAGTGTTCAAAAAACTTTACAGTTGGGTAAGGATTTGATGTTTGTGGCCCTGGCCCCCCCGCCCCCCAAGGGGGGAGAAAAGCAAGATTCTGAATTAAATAAAGAATCTTCAAATTATGCAGACTCTCAGGATCCCCCCTTGGGGGGCGGGGCCATGTATAGCAAGCAGTTAATGTGTTCTGAAACAGGCATCAGTTACGAAGAACCTTCGCCCAATGCGTTTTCTTTTAACTCACCTTATGGTGCATGTCGGGTTTGCAGGGGATTAAGTAATGTTTTTACAATTGATATGGATGCGGTGCTTCCGGATACATCAATAAGTGTAACTGATGGCGGGATCGTTCCTTTGGGGGAAGAAAGGGAAGCCAGTGTTTTTTTACAGGTGGTTGCATTTGCAAAAAAATATAAGATCAATTTAAACAAGCCGATAAAGGAACTGCCAAAACAACAACTCGACCTGCTCTTATATGGTGATCAAAATATCAATCCAGACCTGGAGCTGGATATGAGTGATGAAACGATCCCTGAAGTTTTCACCGGAAGTTATGAAGGAATAATTCCCATGTTGAAGCGGTGGTTCAGTTCTGCTCATAGTTCGGAAATGTTACGCAGCTGGGTTGAAAAATATATGCAACTGGCTCCCTGCACATCCTGTAATGGTGCAAGATTAAAAAAAGAAAGCCTGTGGTTTAAGATCGATAAAAGAAATATTGCCGAGCTCAGCAATTTAAATTTAGATAACCTGGCTGCCTGGTTTGATGGTATTGAGTTAAGATTGAGTGATAAACAAAATGCCATTGCAAAAGATGTTTTAAAAGAAATAAGAGAGCGCCTGCAATTTTTACTGGATGTTGGCCTAACCTATCTTTCGTTGAACCGTTCTTCTAAAAGCCTTAGTGGCGGAGAATCGCAGCGCATCAGGCTGGCCACACAAATAGGCTCACAACTACAAGGCATTACTTATATTTTAGATGAGCCAAGCATTGGATTGCACCAAAGGGATAACCAGCGATTGATCGCTGCATTGCAAAACCTGCGGGATATCGGTAACAGTGTTTTGGTAGTTGAGCACGATAAGGATATTATGCTGGCATCTGACTACTTGGTTGATATTGGTCCTAAGGCAGGTAAATATGGGGGCGAAATTGTAGCAATGGGTACACCACAAACCATTTTGGATTCCAATTCGGAAACAGCGAAATACTTATTGGGAACAAAAAGTATTGCGGTGCCTGCAGAGCGAAGAAAAGGCAATGGAAAATTTATTGAATTAAAAGGCGTGAAAGGAAATAATTTACGGGACGTGGATGTAAAATTCCCGCTGGGTAAATTAATATTGGTTACGGGTGTTAGCGGGAGCGGAAAATCTACGCTGGTGAATGAAACGCTTTATCCCTTACTAAGTAAATTTTGTTATAACTCAAAAGCAAATCCCCTGGAGTATAGATCGATAAAGGGATTGGAACAGATTGATAAAGTAATTGAAATTGACCAGAGCCCGATCGGCCGCACCCCAAGAAGCAACCCGGCAACCTATTGCGGCTTCTTTACAGATATCCGAACTTTATTTGCGATGGTGCCTGAAGCAAAAATAAGAGGTTATAAAGCGGGCCGTTTTTCTTTCAATGTAAAAAGTGGCAGGTGTGATGTTTGTGAAGGCGGTGGTATGCGGGTTATAGAAATGAATTTTTTACCCGATGTACACGTGCATTGCGAAAAATGTAATGGGCGACGGTATAACCGGGAGACCTTGGAGATAAGGTACAAAGGAAAGTCGATCAGCGATGTGCTCGACATGACAGTTGATGAAGCCGTTGAATTTTTCCAGGCGGTACCCTATATCTACCGGAAAATAAAAGTATTGCAGGATGTTGGCCTCGGATATATTACCCTTGGACAAAGCGCCGTAACCCTCAGCGGTGGAGAGGCACAGCGTGTTAAACTTTCAACCGAGCTGGGAAAAAAAGATACGGGTAAAACATTTTATATACTGGATGAACCTACCACCGGTCTTCATTTCCAGGATATCCAGCATTTACTGGAAGTGATCAACAAACTGGTTGACCGGGGCAATACGGTGTTGGTTATTGAACATAATATGGATGTTATCAAAGTGGCAGATCATATCATTGATATTGGACCTGAAGGTGGTGATGGGGGAGGATCTGTATTGTTTGAAGGGGTGCCCGAGGGCCTGGTCAATGTAAAAGAAAGTTTTACCGGGAAATTTTTACAGGCCGAATTGAAATAAAAAAGATCATCCCGCTTCTGGCGGGATGATCTTTAATAATGAAAGTGTAAAAGATAGCAACGAAATTCTAAAGTTGTGGTTTCAGGGGTAATCTGTAAGTATAGAAATACTCATAGAGCTCCTCGGGGGTCAAACTTCTGTTGTATCACGATACACTTAAAAAGTTAAGCGTTATCTTATTTGAATAACTGGATCACGATCAAAAGGCAAGCTGCAAATACCATAACTGCCTTGTATGATCCCGGTGTTAATTGTAAATTGTTACTCATATTCTTAAGTTTAGGTTTTAGTAAAGTGATGGGCATTTGGTTTGTTTTGCAGCCCTCCTGGCAAAAGAACTTTCATAGATCTCACCCAGCCGTACGCCAAATTTCAATACCACAGAAAAATAAGTATCTCCGTCTTTGCTGTCACCACGTTGCGTTCCTGCAGGGTATCTTGTCATGCCCGGGTATATGATACCAATTGATTTATCCGATAATTTATAAGCCAGGCTGGCATCCTGTGTTGATAGGTATTTGTTGTAATTATTTGGGTCAATATATTTGGTACTTACATCATCAATATAATCAGTAAAGGTTTTCCTGTACAGGATCTCGCCACTGACGATAATACGGTCTGATAAGAAATATTTTACACCGGCGCCGAATGGAATATTGATCTGGGTTAATTTATAAGGTTTGCTGTAAGGGTATTCAGGCATGCCCTGTCCCTCAATGCGTAATGGCTGTAAAGCGTACCAGCTTTTATTACCCGCGGCATCTGTTAATGAGCCCTTGGGATTAAAATGAAAAACACCGATACCGCCAAAAGCATAAGGCCTGAACCTCGGTTCGTATTCCGTTCCTCTTTTTAGTAACATGGTTGGAAAGACCTCAACGGCAAGATAGCCTTCTATAACTGTTGTTTTAAAATCGAGGTTACGTTGTTTACGCCAGAGTTCGTCAATACCTGTTGTATTGATGATGGCATCATCGCCTTCCAGGTAAGTATAATTGACTGCCAATCTTAAACCAACCCAATTCTTTGGATACATGGTAACAAATACCCCTTTCATCAGTTTGGTAAATTCGAAATTTAGATCTTTGACATTGTTGGTCCCCTTACCGGAATTACCACCCAGGTCGCCCAAAAAGAAACTGGGCCGAAGTTTAATCCAACTTCCCATTTAACTTTTTCGCCAAAAAGAAATCCCTGTGCATATGAATTGGAGCGTATTGTGAGGCTGATCAAAAACAGGATGATAGTCTTGGTCACAAACTTGTGTAAAAATGGTTTCATTAGAAATCAGATTTTTCTATAGATATTAGGATGATTGGTGTGGTTAAAAATCAGACCCCTATTTGAATTACGAGGATAAAATAGTTAAACCACAGCTTTAAAAACGGGAAATGGGTTACAATATTGCCTAACGTAGTAATTATTTATTTAAGATCATTTCAATATGTGGAATTCCGTCTTCCAGGAACGCTCCACTGCATTGAATAAAGCCTAATGACTGGTAGAATGTAGTTAGATAAACCTGGGCGCCGATCTTTATTGAATCAGTATTGAAGAGGCTAAGCGTATGTTTGATGCTTTCTTCCATCAATTTACGGCCGGTCCCGGTATTGCGGTATGCCTGGGCTGTAACAACCCTTCCAATACTGGCCTGGGCATAGGAGATCCCGGGGGGGATGATACGTGTATAAGCCGCCAGCACCTCCCCATCCCAGCCGCAGAAATGCATGGAAAGCTGGTCCTTGCCGTCGGCATCCTGGTACACACAGTTCTGCTCAACCACAAACACTTCATTTCTTAACTGCATAATGGCATAGAGTTCTGCAGTGGTCAGTTCAACAAATTCTTTTAAGATCCAGTTTAATGGCATAGTTAAAGCCCCCGCTATCTCCTCCGCCAGCTGGCGGAGAGGAAATGGAGAAGATTATGTTTTATATTTTTGTGCCGGACATTTGTACTTTATATCATTTTGAACGTTAAAGCTACTTATTTGCATTTCCCATTTTAAACAGCATAACATCAGCAATTGACTTTGCCCTTGTTTTTGCCAGCGAAGCAGTTTTGCCTTCAAATAATTTATCAACAGCAGCATTGAATAAGGTTAACCAGCTTTTAAAATGTTCCTTTTGTAACGGTAGTTTTTTGTTCAGGTCATAATGAACTTCCATTGCATTTTTTTTATAGACTGGGTTATCCAGTAAAATGGTTTCCCAAAAATCAACGATCACAGGGATATGGGTATCCCAATTCATATGCACCACATCCGTAAAAATATAACCGATGGTTGGATCTTTTTTTACCTGCTCATAAAAACCAACTATGAATGCTACTATATCGGCCCTGTCCGTGATGTCGGGTTTCATTTTATTTTTGGTTTAGATAAGGTATGATATCCTTCAGACTTACCGGTTTTTGCTGGTCATCAATTTCAATAACTACGCAATAACCATTTGCACCACCGGCAGCTTTTAAAGCATTAACTAATTTTTGCTGGTTGCTTTCTATTCTTTTTCCATCAATGCCGCTCCAGATCTCTTTGGTGGTTAAGCAACCCTGGGTTGGAGTTAACGGGTAGTAAGGCTTGTTTTTATAATACTGGGGGTTAACCGTAGTGCCATGGGCAATAATTTCCGTGCGCCCTGCTTTGCCGGCGTACCAGGCCTCAAAGAACGGGTTATATTGTTTCCACGAATCAGGCAGCAAATATTTGTAATCATCACCGAGTAATTTCGTAACCGAATCTGGCACATCTGCAGATCTTTCGTAAGGTAAAACCATTTGTATATTGGGGGTGGGCCCAATAGCAGTTCCTTTTGAAACCCCGAAGCCAATCATTTTAAAAATACCCTGTGGTGTATTCCCATTGGTAATGTATCCGGGCATATTGGTGATGCTCCTGGCCAGTTGAGGTACAGCAAAATATTTCCCGCTTTCATCTTTGATAAATACACCGTCTTTTCCCCTAACCATCACCAGGCCTGGATAATTCCTGTTCTTTCGCTGGAAACTGAAGAGTACAATTTCGTTGGGTAAAAATGTATTGTTCGTCAGGTCATTAACCGGCGGACGTTTTCCGTTACCAGGCAATAGTTTGTATTCTAAAACTGAAAAGAACGGTATCTCTGCAGCGGGTTCTATGGTTTTGGATATTTCTGCCATTCGCTTCTTCAACATGGCAACATATGCTGCCCTTTTATTATTCATGAAAAGATATTCACTGCACATGGCAAAAAGTTTGGGATCTTGGGTTTGCTTTGCAAAAGCGGCAACCTTAGGCACAAAATCCTTCGGGTAGTTTGTATAGATCATCTCCAGGTAAGCCCGTTGAAAACCAGTACTTCTTTTTTCAAGAGAAGCAAATGCAGAACGGATCCTTTTATCCACATTGGCAGAGTGGTAATTTATTAATTCCATTGCATAAAAAGCTTCCTCCCAATTCTCTTCTGTAAGATCTGATAAAGCAAGTGACAGATTTTTATTGATACTGTTGCTTACCAGGTTTCGGTATTCAGTTGCCCTGTTCTCTTTGGTGGTATAAAATGCACGGGGCACTGAATCCGTTTGTGCTGCCAGCGTTAAGCACAAAAAAATATTTGCAGCAATAAATATGAAAAATCCCTTCATCATAAATACAAAGTAAACTAAAAAAAACATCCCGCCTCAGGCGGGATGATATAAATAACGAAGGTTTAATTATTACTGAACATTGGCAGTTAAAAATACCTGTATCTTATTAAAGGCATCTGTATATGTCGCCGCATCCCAGTCTCCATGACCACCAAGTGGATAAAATACATATTGGTTAACAACAGCTGCAATTGTCAGTTTATCTCTTAATGCTTCAGATTGCGTAACAGGATTTACCAGGGGATCCAGGCCACCCTGTAAAATGATTGTAGGGCATGCTGTTAGAGTTGCATAAGTTAGCGGGCTTGATTGTGCGTACATGGCCGGGTTTGATGTTGGTGTGCCGCTTAATAATGCAGCAAGTGCAAGTTGAGTAGCAGGATTGCTGCCATTATACATGGTAACCATATTGGTAGGCCCAAAAAAATCAACAACAGCTTTGATCTTTACCGGGGCCTGGTATTTGTATGCCTGCAATAAAGAAAGATGGCCGCCTGCACTGGCTCCCATCATTACAAACTTATCGCTGACGAGGTAAGTACCACGGTTGCCATAAATAAAGTCAACTGCGGCTCTTACATCCAACTCCTGTGTAGGGAAGGGGTTAGTGGCAGGAAATACAGCCAACCGGTAGTTGATATTAAAAATGGCATAATCCGGCATCCGCTTTTTCAGGGTATCCATAAAAACGGTAAAATCTGCTTTATCACCCGATGTCCAGCCGCCGCCATGTACCAGTATCATCACTTTTGTTGTAGCTACTGTTCTGTTGGCTGGTAAATAATAATCCATTTTTTGTAAAGGATCTGTTCCGTACGAAACATTGGTCATGCTTTTTTCAGCGATGGTAGTGCCTGTACCGGTTCCGGTATCAGTTTTATCGCATGATGTAAACAATAATAAAAACAATACCGATGCAGGAAAGATGCTTTTTAATTTCATATTTATTTTTTTAATGATTAAAAATACGGATTATTATTTTTAAAAAAATAAACCGGCCTTTTCTGCTGTTAAAGACGGGTTAAAACAAGTAAGCATAGGTTAGGCTATTTTCTGCATCAGGGTGAGCCGCTTATAAATGCTTTCATCAACTCCAAGCAATTCAAAATGGTTACCACGTTCTACGATCCGGCCATCCTGCAATATTAAGATCTCATCAGCTTCTTTAATAGTACTTAAACGATGGGCAATAACCAATGTTGTCCTTCCTTCCATTAAATTATTCAGCGCATCCTGCACCGATTTTTCAGATTCGGTGTCAAGCGCAGAAGTAGCTTCATCCAGGATCAAAATAGCGGGGTTTTTAAAAACTGCACGGGCAATGCTTAAGCGTTGACGCTGTCCGCCCGATAAACGGATCCCCCTGTCGCCGATATTCGTTTCATACCCATCTTCGGTATCCATAATAAAATCGTGTGCATTGGCAATTTTAGCCGCCCTCATCACTTCTTCCAGGCTGGCATCAGGCTTGCCCAGGGCGATATTGTTAAAGATGGAGTCATTGAATAGAATAATATCCTGTGTAACAAAACTCATCTGGCTTCTTAAAGATTCCATGGTATATTCCCGGATGTCTTTTCCATCAATGCTGATGCTGCCACCGGTTACATCATAGAACCTGGGCAAAAGATCTGCAATGGTTGATTTGCCAACACCCGAGGGTCCCACGAGTGCAATTGTTTTTCCTTTTTCTATGCTGAAACTGATATCGGTTAAAACCGCTTTATCAGAATAACCAAAACATACATTGTTGAACTCAACCTGCCGATCGAATGATCGTAATGCAATGGCATTTGGATGGTCGGCCACTTCAATTTTTGTATCCAGCACTTCTATGATCCGTTGAGCGGAAGCTTCGCCACGCTGAATATTGGCCAATGCAACCACCATAGCTTTGGCGGGCCTTATTACCTGTGAAAAAATCGCGATAAAAGCTATGAATTCACTTGCCTGTAGCCCGGAGGGATCTGCACCATGATTTTTTAAGATCATACTACCACCATAAATTAAAATGCATGCCACAACGATCACTCCCGATACTTCAGAAAAAATGGGAGCAAGTTCTCTTTTCTTAAAACCCTGTAAACTGGCTTTGCGGTAAAAATCATTTTCACTGCGGAATCTTTTTACAATAAAATCTGTGGCATTGAATGAACGGATGATGCGCATGCCCATCAATGTTTCATCAATAATAGTAAGTAACCTGCCAATGGAAGATTGCATGTCACTGGCTTCTTTGCGTAACTTTTTTGTTACCAGCGCTATGCCAATGGCTGATATGGGAATGATCAGCAGCGTAAACAAAGTAAGCTTTACAGAAATGGCAAACAAGGCAATAAAGTAACCGATCATGATGTAGGGCTCTTTAAACAATACTTCCAGTGAGTTGGCTGCCACGGCTTCTATTTCAAAAACGTCTGAGTTCATGCGTGAAAGCAGGTCGCCTTTTTTCTCTTTGGTAAAATATCCCATGTGCAGGTAATTTATCTTTTCGAAAATGGCTTCCCGTATTCTTTTTACCAGCAGCGTCCTTGCATTTACCATGCTGCGTTGGGCCAGGTAGCGGAAGATATTGGTAAGTATTACCGAAAGAACGATCAATGCAGCAATAAAATATAAGGCGTAAACCGGGTTCAATGTTTTTAAGTGATAAACCTGGTAATAAAAAAGGTCTTTAAAATAAGCAGCAGAAAAAGAAAATTCCGGAACAGTTGCATAACGCTGCAAACTTTCAGCAGTCTGATTGTCAAATAAAAAATTTAAGAGCGGTATAATTAAGGCAAACTGAAATATGCTGAAGAATACAGCGATGAGTGTAAAAACAAAAAAAGGAGTAACAAACTTCCCATAAGGTTTGGCAAATTTCAATAAACGACGGTAGGTCTTCATTTGGTGCTGTGATAATTAAAAAAGTGAACGATAAATATTCCAGTATTCCTGCGCTGCACTATCCCAACAATAGTCCTTACCTTTTTTGATGATATCATCCTGCATATTAAAATGTTTGTATTGTTTCATTCCGGCAACAAAAGTGTCTTTCATATGGGCAGCCGAAAAATTTTCGAAATAAAAAGCTACATCACCACCAATTTCCGGCAGGGCTGTCCTGCCGGATAAAAATAACGGTTTACCTACCGACATGGCTTCTGCAACCGGCAGTCCAAAACCTTCGGCTGTTGAAGGAAAGGCAAATGCATAACAGTTATTAAAATACCATGATTTCTCACTTTCTGAGATTTCTCCCACCAGCCTTACATTTTTTGATACGCCCATTTTTACTGCGGTATCTAATATAGATTGGTAATAACCCACATCATCAATGCGGCCGGCAATGACCAACTCCATATTCGGCTGATCTGTGAGTAAAGGAAGCAAGCTATGAAAATTCTTTTTCGGTACAACAGTGCCCAACGAAAATAAAAAAGGTTTAACGGGTTTGTAAGACTGTTTCAAAAGTTCAGGTTCCGTTAATGTATTTGTACCATTTAGAATTACATGAACGGGTTTGTTTTTAGTATCGCAATAAAAGTTGACATCTTTTTTGCAGTATTCACTGATACAGATGATCACATCGGCACGGTCAATAAGCATTTGTAACCTGCGTAGGTATGTTTGTTTTTTACTTTCAGATTTTGAAGGGTCATACATGAAATTCAGGTCATGCACAGATAGTACCACTTTAATATACTTATTCCGGAAAGGCAGGTAATAACTATCCTGGTAGGTAGCATGCCAAACCGTGAAATTTTTTAGGGAAGGCATCCTGAATTTATGCAACTCCGTTTGGGTGATGTGCCTGGAACCTGTATCAAATAAATACGCACTGCCAAAAGGGCTGTAAAAACTAAGTTCTTCAATTTCGGGTCTTATAGATGCAGCGAGATGATTACCCAGGTTTAAACAATAATGGTAAAGACCGGTGTTTTTATATTTCATCCGTTCACAATCAAAAATTACCCGGCTCTTCATATTTTTTATGGGGGATGCCCCGGCTTTAATGTATTTAAAGGTAAACTGGCTTTTAACTGCAAAAACTGTGCAAACTCATTCATGAGGATGATCTTAAACAGCGGGTAATTACAGAAAACACCTGAATTTCGGAATTAAAGTGAAAAGAAAAAGCTAAAATTCGATCTGTCCTGTTTACGTGTTGTTGCTAAAATTAAATTTGCACCAAATCTTTTATTATGAAGAAGGTCATCCTGGATTGCGATCTAATGCGGAATAAAGATTCCGGTTTATATCATTACTGCCTTAATTTGGGTACTTATGTAAAAAGGATCATGGATAAAGAACAACAGGATGAGCTCTCTTTTTATGTACCTGTTGCCGAAAAAAACAGCTTTGGTCCCGATGCAGGTTGTATCATACAAAAAAAATGGCATCAAAAATATTTTAAACCATTTTTATGGGATTGCGATATCTGGCACGCACCGTTTCAATCGGGCAGGGTAGTACCGGCTGGCAATAAGAGAATTAAAGTTGTACTTACCATTCATGACCTGAATTGCCTCCATGAAGGTAAATCCCAGAACGTCCAAAAAGAAAGTTTACAAAAAACGCAGAAGCTAATTGACAGTAGTCACGCCATTGTTTGTATCTCCAATCATTGCAAGAAAGATGTATTGGAAAATCTTGACGTACAGCATAAACCCTTATATGTTATTCATAATGGTACCCACCAGGTAAGTATTCCGCCGGACAGGCCCTTTGGCTATTTACCCGGTAGGCCTTTTTTATTTTGTATGGGATATGTAAACCGGAAGAAAAATTTTCACACTGTAATTCCGCTACTCCAAAACCAGGATTTGGAACTGATCATTGCCGGCAAATTAGATGAACCTGATTATGTACAAAACATGAAACGGATAGCTGGAAATATGGGTGTTGCAGACAGGCTGCATATCCTGGGCCCGGTAACTGAAGATGACAAGGCCTGGTATTTAAAGAACTGTACAGCCTTTTTAATGCCCTCCCTGGCAGAAGGCTTTGGTGCACCTGTTGTGGAAGCCATGGCATTTGGCAAACCATTGTTTTTGTCCGGGCTTACTTCATTGCCAGAAATAGGAAGCGATGTGGCATTTTATTTTAATGATTTTGATGCTGAAAAAATGCAGCATGTTTTTAATGAAGGTATGATGCAGTATGATAAAAATGGTTTGGCAGACCGGATCATACGCAGGGGACTGGATTTTAGCTGGGAGGAAAAAGCAAGAGAATATATACATGTATATCGCTCGTTATAAAAATGTATGGATATGGATGCAAGACAATGGAATACTGAATTGGTTTACGACTTCGGCAGAAGAAGGTCGGAGCTTTGCAAGGCTATGGATTTTAAAGCTGATTGGTTTAAGCGCTGGTGCAATGAACTGGATGAGCAACCCAATTTTCACCGCAAGCAATGGGAATTTATTTATATCATGCAGGCATTGTGGGAGCGGGGTTGTATTGGGGAAGATAAGAACGGTTTGGTGTTTGCTGTGGGTACCGAACCTTTGCCTGCCATGTTTGCCAAATACGGAACAAATATTTTAGCCACTGATATCCTTCCTGAGCAGGGTATTGAAAAAGGATGGGATAACGGTAACCAGCTTTGCTTTGGTGTTGATGATCTGAATACGAGGGGCATTTGTGATGCAGCCGTATTTAAAAAAAGAGTAAACTACCGTGCAGTTGATATGAATGAAATACCCGGAGATCTTATGGATTTTGATTTTAACTGGAGTAGTTGCTCTTTTGAACATCTGGGAACTTTGAAAAAAGGCATCACCTTTTTAAAGGATCAAATGAAGACATTAAAGCCGGGTGGTTGGGCTGTGCATACAACGGAGTACAATATATCAAGCAATGATGAAACACAGGAGAATAATGATACGGTTATTTACCGGCAACGGGATATTGAACGGATAGTACATGAATTGAAAAATGAAGGCCATTTTGTAGAAGCAATGGATCTCTCATTGGGAGGACTGCCAGAAGACTTTATGGTAGATACGGAACCTCATCAGCAAAAGGTTCATGTAAAACTACAGGTAGGTAAATACGTTGTTACTTCTATCGGGCTCATCATACAGAAGAGATACTGATCAATTTAATAGTTATACTTCTCTTTCCAAAGCGCTTTTAAAAACTTGCGCAGTTCTTCTTCACGGGCATTGGCAGCCGGATCGTAAAATGTTGTTCCGCTGATGGCATCGGGCAAATATTCCTGGGGCGAAAAATTGTTTTCGTAATTGTGTGAATACTGGTAACCTTTTCCATAGCCTTCATGCTTCATCAGTTTGGTTGGAGCATTGCGTATGTGTAAGGGCACGGGCAGATCGCCATGTGTTTTTACTGCACTCATGGCCGCACCAATGGCAACCGTTGCTGAGTTACTTTTGGCACTGCTTGCCAGGTAAATTACACATTGCGACAGGATAAGCTGAGATTCGGGATAGCCAATTTTATTGACGGCATCAAATGTTGCATTGGCTATCAGTAATGCATTTGGATTTGCATTGCCGATGTCTTCACTGGCCAGGATCAATAGCCGGCGTGCAATGAATTTTACATCTTCACCTCCTTCGATCATCCTGGCTAAATAATATACGGCTGCATTTGGATCGCTGCCACGAATAGATTTGATGAAGGCTGAAATGATATCGTAATGCTGTTCGCCTTTTTTATCATACAATGCAATGCGTTGCTGGGCAACATGCATCACCAATTCATCAGTAACAGCCCCCTCTAGCTCCCCCGAAGGGGGAGAACTACCATGTTCTATTGCCTCTGCAACCAGCTCAAGTAAATTCAGCAACTTTCTTGCATCGCCACCGGAAATATTGATGAGCGCCTCTGTTTCCTTCAGCTCTATCTTTTTTGTTTTTAAAACTTCATCATGGCTGATGGCATGTTTCAATAAGGCGATAAGGCCTTTTTCATCCAGTGCTTTTAAGATGTACACCTGTGTTCTGCTCAGCAAGGCACTGTTCACTTCAAAGGATGGGTTTTCTGTTGTGGCACCAATCAAGGTGATGATGCCTTTTTCAACTGCACCCAATAAAGCATCCTGCTGACCTTTATTAAATCGGTGTATCTCATCAATGAATAAAATAACACTGTTCTGCTTTTTAGCGAGCTCAATTACTTCCCTTACTTCTTTTACGCCTGATGATATGGCACTAAGCTGGTAAAAAGGAACGGCTAATGTTTTTGCAATGATATTGGCGATGGTTGTTTTACCAACTCCCGGCGGTCCCCATAAGATCATGCTGGGTATTTTACCGTTCTCTATTGCAGTGCGAAGGATACTTCCTTTACCTGTAAGATGTTGTTGCCCCATTAGTTCATCTAATGTAGCGGGGCGAAGGCGTTCTGCTAATGGTGGAAGATTCATTGTATATTTTTTAGATTGTACCAATTTCATTTATAGACTCATTAACCAGAGTTTTATTTTTTCTTAATGCCTTGGTATAAAAGATAAGATTTACAAGAGCACTTAAGCCGACTATAAGGATAGTAAGCAAAACAAGAATTGCGAATAGAGTTATCCTTTGTATACCAGAGGTGGAATATAAATCAACAATAGCCGCAATTAATAGGAAAAAAATTGCAAGTAGGTTCAAAATGTTTAAGATAAACACCATCTTCCCCGTGTTCTTGAAGTGCCCTGAAATAGCAGTACGTTCTTTATTGATCTTATTCACCCTGCTGCAAATGAAATTGAACCAAAGGGATATCCCACTGGATAAAAATATAGCAGATACGATAGTAAGTGACAGACTGGAAAAATCCCGTTCAACTATTAAAGCAAATAATGCCAAAAAAATGAACAGGAGATACAAAATTGAATTGAGAATAATGCAAATCCTGTGGAGCATTCGATATGTTTTATATTACAGTTTCAGATCCAGCTTTATCTGCAACTCTTCAAACTGCTTCTCATCAATAGTTGCCGGAGCGTCTAGCATTACATCCCTTCCTGAATTATTTTTAGGGAATGCTATAAAATCACGGATGGTTTCGCTGCCGCCAAGGATAGCACACAAACGGTCGAAGCCGAATGCAATACCACCATGAGGGGGTGCGCCATATTCAAAAGCCCCCAGTAAGAAACCAAATTTGTGTTGCTGCTCTTCAGCATCCATACCCAATGCGGCAAACATTTTTTCCTGTAACTCTCTTTGGTAGATACGGATAGAGCCGCCCCCAATTTCGTTACCATTCAATACCATATCATAGGCATTGGCTTTAATGTTGGCGTAAGGGTGTTCCAGGTATTTGTCTAAGTCTTCTACTTTAGGTGAATTATTGATCATGGTATCAACATCAGCAGGCTTAGGACTTGTAAACGGATGATGCCTTGCCACCCAGCGGCCGGCACCGCCACCATCCTGGTCTTCCAGCGCAAATTCAAACAATGGAAATTCCAGTACCCACAATAATTTAAATTCATCTTTTTTACGTAAACCCAATTTATCGGCCATGTACATCCTTAGATCGCTGATTGCTTTGCGTGTTCTTTCTTCGGCACCTGCTAAAATTAAAATGAGGTCGCCTGCTTTGGCATGGGTTGCTTCAGCAATGGCTTTTAATTTGTCTTCGGAATAAAATTTGTCTACGCTACTTTTATAGGTTCCGTCAGCATTGCATTTAATAAATACCAATCCCTTCATACCTATCTGCGGACGCTTTACCCACTCGGTTAATTCATCGGTTTGTTTACGGCTGTATTCACTGCATCCGGGAATGGCAATGGCAAGAACAGTAGCCCCCCCGCCCCCCAAAGGGGGGATTGAAAACAGTTCCTCATCAAGAAGAGCCTTTTTCTCAGGAAACAAATGCTTTGCAAAAACAAGGTTTGCAATCTTCATGTCGAACCTGATATCGGGTTTATCATTGCCATATTGCCACATGGCATCTTCCCAGGTCATGCGTTCTACTTTATCCGTATAATCAATGCCCTTAACATCTTTAAATATTTGTTTGATCAAACCTTCAAACATGTTTAGAATATCTTCCTGCTCTACAAAAGCCATTTCACAATCTATCTGTGTGAACTCAGGCTGGCGATCAGCACGGAGATCTTCATCCCTGAAACATTTTACGATCTGGTAGTAACGATCGTAACCACTAACCATCAACAACTGCTTAAAAGTTTGTGGTGATTGTGGCAATGCATAAAACTGCCCTGCATTCATTCTAGAAGGCACTACAAAATCCCTGGCACCCTCGGGCGTACTTTTAATGAGAAAAGGTGTTTCAATATCCATGAAATTATTTTCATGCAGGTAATTTCTTGCAGACCTGTTTACCAGGTAGCGCAATTCTAAATTTTTCTTAACGGCATTTCTTCTCAGGTCCAGAAAACGGTATTTCATCCGTATATCATCGCCACCATCGGTATCATCCTGGATGGTGAATGGAGGAACAGCCGATTTATTTAAAATGTTGAATTCGGTAACGGTAATTTCAATTTCGCCAGTTGGGATATTTGTATTTTTACTACTGCGTTCATGTACGGTTCCTTTTACCTGCAGCACAAATTCCCTGCCCAGCGGATTGGCATCAAGCGTAGCATTTAAGCTTTCTGCAAACAATAATTGGGTAATGCCATAGCGGTCACGCAGGTCAACAAAAGTAATGCTACCGAATTTACGAACGGTTTGTACCCAGCCGGCCAGGGATACTTCTTTGTTGATGTCTGCCAGCCTTAATTCGCCGCAGGTATGAGTTCTGTACATATTTAACTGAAATTGAGCGGCAAAGATAATGCCTTTACCTCAACCTCCGGCCTCACCCTCCCCGAACTACGTTCCTAACTTTCGCTATGCTCAGTTACCTCTCCGAAAGAGAGGGAGGGGCACATTAAACATAGCTAAACATTATTCCTTCCACATCGGCATTAATTCTTTTTTCATCAACATTAAATATTTGTTTTCTTATAACAAAACATAATCTTTGCTTCTATCTTCCAGCTCCCTCTCCTTTGGAGAGGGGTTGGGGTGAGGCCGCTACTCCACACTAACCCTTATCCCTTCACTGTGGCTTGTAAATTCCGGCGCATACATACGGCCTCACCCTCGTTCCCTCTCCAAAAGAGAGGGAGGCCGAACATTAGTGATCCATTGAGACATTTGTAATTAAGCATTTCAACATTTTTACTTTATTCAACGTTAACACGAATTCCTTCACTGTGAGCAGTAAATTCCGGCGCATACATACGGCCTCACCCTCGTTCCCTCTCCAAAAGAGAGGGAGGCCAAACATTTATTTTCAATTGAACATTTTCAATTAAGCATTTTAACTTTTTTTCTTTACTCGACAGTAACACGAATCCCTTCACTATGGCTCGTAAACTCCGGTGCATACATGCATTGTATAGAAGTAATGCCATTGCTGAAATTACCGGCATGCGTAACAAACATGGGATACTCAAAAACATAACTGCCACGGGCCAGCCAGCCAAAGAAGAAATTGGTGCTGGCATCTTTGGTGCTTTCGTAATAACCCAGGCCACCCTGGTATTTATATTCGCTGAGTACATTGGTTGGTTCCATGCATGCAGCCCTCATATCTTTCATGTGTACATATTCCATGTCGCGGTCAACTTTTAGTTCGATACGCACTTTTACTTTATCGCCAACCTTTAACTGTGCTCCATCTGCCAGGGCCACCAATACCGGGCCCTTGTCTGAATTTTTTTCGATGAATAATTTTTTGACAAGTTTTAATGGCGTTTCTGCCGAGGTTATTTTATCAAGGTCTTCAAAGTATTGCCAGTACACAGAACCCCAAGACGCCCCGGCCCCCCCAGCCCCCCAGGGGGGATTTTTGGAATCTGATGAATTCATAGTTACTGTAATATTGCCCATTGCGGCATTTACTTTTGCTCCTTCAATTCTCTTTTTAAAATAACCTGTTCCTGCTTCTGTTTTTTCATCGCTACTGTTGATGATTGTATTGCCCAACCTTATTGTAACAAAATTCTGTTCATCTCCCCAGAGTGTTTGGATCCCCCCTTGGGGGGTGGGGGGGCTTGGGTTTAGCAATAATGCATAACAAGCCTCTGCCGTGGCTTTGGTTGTCTTCCAGTTCTGGGTTTGTTTTTGTTTGAGCAACCATGTTTTCAGGTCATCAATTGTACTCATGTTCTTGTCAATATCTGTAAATGCTTCTATCATCATGGCCTGGCTTTCGATAGGAGCCTGGTACCAGTAGTAGCCGCCTGTTGTCCACTCTTTCCAGTACATACCGAGTTCCTCTTTAATAATTGCATTTTCTTTTAAAGACCTGATAATGGCCTTTGCTGTTACCGCATCATTGCTGCGGTGCATGGCCAGGGCTATCATGGCCTGCATGTATTTACTGTTGCTTAACCAGAATTTTTTAGCTTGCCCGTTGTAATAATTATAAGCCGTTTGTGATGCTGCAGCAACTTTATATTCAGGAAAGAAGCTCCGCATGTATAAATACTGGATCTGAAGCCCCCCTAAATCCCCCCCAAAGGGGGACTTGTAACCCTTCTTTTTTAAACGTTGTAATTCGTCATAATCTTCTTTTATTTTTTTGTCGAGATAGGGAATGGCTTTATCAATAATGATTTTAATGGTTTGATAATTGTCGCCGGTAAGTGCATTTAATTTTCTTAAATGGCCGATGCCGGTTGCAATGTACTGTGTCATGTAGCGATCATCGGCCCCGCCTTTGAACCAAACAAAACCACCATTACTACTTTGCATTTCCTTGAGTTTATTAAAAGCAGATTCCTGTTCCCGGCTCATGCGTACCATATCAAACAAGAGTGCTATATTTTTCTTTTGCTGATTTTCGTTTTGTGCTTCCAGTACCCAGGGCGTTTCCTCCAATAAAGCAGATTTTAATTCTTCATTTTTTTGCAGGTTACTAAGTAGTGCCGCTGTATCCAAATTCTTCCACTTTTCAAACACAGTTTTGATCTTTGGCATTGATCTGCTGATATAGCTTGCCAAGGTATTCGCATAATAACGATTGAAAGTTTGCTCGGCACATTCATAAGGATAATCCATTAAATAGGGCAGGGCCTGAACGGCATACCAGGCGGGATTGCTGGTATATTCAACTGTCAACGCATGGTGCTTAAGTGAAGCCTCCCCAAACCCCTCCGAAGGAGGGGCTTTGAGCAGCTTTTCGAATTTGAACTGTTTTGTTTTTACGCCACGCATATTTATGGGCATACTTTCAGTAACCAACATGCGGTTGGTTAAAATGGGAATGGCCATTTCCTCGCCATCAGAAAAAGCCCCCTCCAAACCTCCTCCACCAGCTGGCGGAGAGGCTTTTGAAACAGCTTTTATTCTGTAGATTAATGCGCTATTAAAATTGAAAGGTATTTCCATCGGGAATTTTACCGCCTCACTTTGTCCTGCAGCCACGGTAAAATACTGGTTGGGAAAAACATTCTTGAACCATCCATCAACAGGCTTGTTGGTGGCGGCATCCAGTAATTCAAGTGTTGCAATACCGGTTACTTCTTTTTCCCCCATGTTCACAATTTTTGCAGTGAACTCCATATTGTCCCCTTCCCTCATAAAACGTGGGGGATTGGGTTGTACCATTAATGGCTTTTGTGTTATTACAGTTTTTTCGCTGTACCCAGTTGCCAGGTCTTTGGTATGTGCCAGGGTCATCAGTTTCCATTTTGTAAGCGCTTCGGGTATGGTAAAAGAAAATTCAATATTGCCTTCAGCATCTGTTTTAAGATCGGGGAAGAAGAAAGCGGTTTCATTAAAATTCTTGCGGACCTGAACAGGAACAGGTAACCTCCTGACTTCACTTGAATCAAATGAAACTGTTTGAGTAGATATAGCCTGATCTTCTTTGATTTCTTCAATTTTTGCCCCTGCAGCTTTTCCAGCTAATGCTTTTGTAACAAGGGCTTTATCACGACCTTTACTTTGGTTAGCACTTTCTGCCATGACAGGGCTTGGAGGTGGGGGTGGGGCAGCATTTGAGTAATAGTATGTTCTCGTATCAGCATACAAGTAATCTTGGAATTCCAACAGTCTGTCATATGATTTAGCTATCGCCGTTAAATACTCATAATCTCTTCTATTAAATTCATCTGAATTCACAGCCTGAAATCCATTGGCTGTCCAGCTAACAGTATTATACAATCCCGGCCATATATTTGGCCTGCTCCAGCTATGCGGTTTAAACTGGTCAAGGCTTGCATCATACATAGCTGCAAGCATTTCTGCCGCAACTTTCTCTCCTTTGTTCCCGGTTATTTTAACTTTCCATTTTTCATTGGCACCGGGTAATAATTTATCCCGGAAGGTTTCGTAACTGATGTTGAGATCTTTGTTGCTCCAGGGAATGCTGAAACTTTCATTGCCGGTATAAACCCTGTTATGTTTTACAAACGCATAACCCGTGGCCATTCCACCGCGGTGCTCTTCACGTACGGGAATAGTATATGTAGCAGGAGCGGAGTTAGAAAGCTCATCATAGGTTGTTACTGTCTTTTGATCCATGGTACTGGTTGTATGGATCATCCATATCTTATCAAAGCCTGTTGTGATATTGTATTTGATCTGTTCGCCGGGCTCTGCACTTCCTTTTATTACCGTAAGGGTAACCGGGCTCTCGACTCCGCTCGATCCCTTGCCTACAGTTCCTTCGATACTTCGACTCCGCTCAGTACTACTCAGGACCTTAACATATTTTTCAGCTTTAACCAGTTCTCCGTATTTATCTTTTGTGGTGGCTACGATCTTATACCAGCCTCCCCTATCCCCTCCAAAGGAGGGGGATATGGAGAAGATTGAAGCGATTTTATCTGCATTTTCTTTACTTATTTTTCCATTACTGGAAGTTGAATCTGAAAAATTAACCACCGTTTCTCCCAAAGGCCATTTTGTTTTTTCATTTTCATCTTTATAAATATCATAAGGAAAATAACTTTCGTATTCATTTTTACTCATGATGAACTGGTCGGGCATTTGCCAATACCTTTCCCGGTAAATTTTTGTTGGCGATATTAGTTTGGTTATGGTAACATGCACATTTGCCTGTTCAAAAATATCGTTGAGGTTGGTGCTGCTGATCTTTACATTCTTTAAACTATCAGCAGGAATGGTTTCCGGAATAGTGATACTCAATTGCAAAGCGTGGTACGCAACAGCCACTGAAGTATTGCCGCTCCTGGTCTCTCCATTGATGTCGGTGATAGCTGCACTTACTTCATAATAAAATGTTGGCTGTCCTTTCTTGTCAACCGTTTCATCGGGGATGGCTTTGAATTTTATTTTGAATTCACCTTTGGCATCTGTCTTTGTCTCGCCATTGGTTATTTCCACTTCTTCCCTGCTAACAGGATAGCGTTTGTACCATCCCCACCAGATCGGGTAATGCACTTTACGTACTACCCTGTAACTCACTTTGGCTCCATCTATATTATTGCCGGCATAGGCTTTGGCTGTTCCGGTTACTTCAATACTATCGTTCACCCTGTAACTGCCTTTTGGTTTTTGTATCTCTGTAAAAAATTTAGGACGCTTATATTCCTCTACGCTAAAGCTGTAAGAAGCTTTGGTTGCTGTATCATACAGGCTGAAACTTCCGTTCATTACGCCTTCAGGCAAACGGAACGAACCATTGTAACTGCCAAAATCATTGGTTGTAACAGCAAGCTCTGCTGACTTTTGCCCGTTGGCATCTTTTAATTGTATGACGGTTTTAAAATTGGGAATGACTGCACTTTTTAAAACGTCTTTATCTTTTGAGATCACGATGCCTTTAAAATAAACGGTTTGCCCGGGGCGGTAAATTGATCTGTCGGTGAATAAGAAAGTACGCTTTTCAGTTTTGTTTTCATAGCTGTTGTAATTATAGCTATAGGTATAATTGCTTTCATCCATAAACAATTCATCAGCCTTGTAATTAACCTGCAATACAAAATTCCTGTACTCCTTGCTTTCTTTCATCTTGAAAAAACCATTCTTATCTGTTGTGTATTTTTCAGCCTTGATCTCTTCATACATGCTGCGGGAATAATTGTATTTCGATTCCCATACCTGTACCTGTGCATTGCCGAGTGGCTGGCCATTGTCGCGGTCAAGCACATAATAATCATTGGTATTGGTATGTATGTAGCTGATATTGCTTACATAGGTCAGTTGCTTTGCAATAATGTTTTTGGTAAGTGAAAAATCAGGAACAATGCTGGCAAGTATAAAATACGTGCCGTTTGCAAGACCGTCAATTTTTATTTCGGTAGCATGCTCCTGGTGATCCTGCAGATCAGGCAGGTTAATGCTCCAGCTTTTCAGAGGTTTTAGATCTGTATAAGCCTTCCATGTTTTTTCCTGGTCCCTTTTATCCAGGGTTTTTATTTCATCCCTGTTGGTTTTGATCACCCGCAGGTACAGTGTTTTAATGTTCTTGTATTTAACCAGGCTGCGGAAGGGTTGCAGCGGTACATTTACTTTTTCTGTTTCGATGTTTAAAGCGGGCTGCTCAATTCCTAATAAGGCATTCTTAGCATTGACGCCTCCTTCTGATCTTGGGAATTTAGCATAGATCAATTCAAATAATTCTTTTGCCCTTTTGATCTCATATTGATTTTCCGTCTTGGTAAGCGCATCAAATTGCTGGCCTCGTGTTAAATAAATAGTGCCTCTTAAATACATGGCCTGTGCTACAGCAGGGTTGGCAGGAAATTTTTGCTCAATCGCCAATAAAGCTTCTTCATACAATTTGTCTTTTCCTTCAAGTACGGCATATTGATTTACAAAATTCAGGCGTATCAGGTCAGCATCTATGAATGCATCAGGGTTTGCATCAGTAATATGAAATTGCAGCAGCTCCTGGAAAATTAGTAATGCTTTTTGTTGCAGCGAAGCCGTGTCTTTTGTTTTAAATGAAGCTTTAATAAAATCGGGGGCCTTTGCAAATGCGGCAGGATCATCTATTTTGAACTCGTAAGCCGGCTTTGTAACGCCGTCCTCATCATTCATAAAAAATTCCAGTGCCCGGTGTGCTAAAAAATCATAGAGGGTTGGGCGCAGTGGCCTGGTATTTTCTCCTTTAATGATGATAGCATCAAGCCCATCCAGTTTTGTACTTTTTAAAATGGTTTCATTTTGTAAAGAAGCTTTATATAATTTTGAAATGACAGCATATAATTTATCAATGCTCCAGGTAGTAATGTCCTTGCTTTTTTCTTCTGCCAGTTTGGTTCTGTCATAAAATTTCCAACGGTTGTTTTGCAGGTACTGCCAGAACATTTCGGCCTGCATACTTTGTAAAATATTCTTTGCGGGTGCTTTGGCTTTGGCGATGAGGGTATCAATAAAAAATATATTGTTCTCATGGCTGTCTTCTTCCACCATGTTGCGGTACTTGACCTGGTACATGGAAGCTTTGATCTGCTGGGCATCATTACCGGCAGCAATGGCGAGGTTGTAGATCACCATCACTTCCTACAAAGCAGATTTGGTCAATCCTTTTTTTTCAAGGTCCTCAACTTTCTTCCAGTTTTTAGCATAATCATTTTTTGTTTGCGCCATGGTGACTAAAGTTATAGCGCTTAACAAAAAAATAACCAGTAAAAATTTCTTTATGAACATACTCAGGGTTTTAAATACAAGATACAATTTGTTATGCAGCAGTTGCATCTGCATAATAAATTACAAATTTATACTGAGATGGATTTTAAAGCCTGTTTGCATAAACCCGATTCATAATTTTCTTTAACATTAAATTTAGGGGCTGAGCAAAGAATGGCATGTCAATTGCCTTTGTATAGGCAGAACAGATTCATGGCTATACTTTAGGGGCCGGGGCGAAAGCCCCGGTTCTTTTTTTACCTCACCCCTTATTCCTCCCGAAAAAATCGGGACAGGCTTTCTCCAAAAGGAGAGGGGGTGGAGAAGTTGGAAGTAATAAAATTTATAGAACTTTTGAAGTAGGTAAAGCGTATAAAAAATCCGCCACGGCAGCGTGACGGATCTCAGCGTAATAAAAGGGTAAAAAAATTATTGCGGCATACCCATGGCAGCAGCTGCATTCAATTCATAATAAGTTTCAGTGCTCCAATCCTGCACTTTGCTACGCAGGTATGCATCAAGGGTCTCAATGCTGTCCGCTTCCCAAACGCAGATAGCATTTGTCATGTCGATATTGGGCATTACCTGCATAACTCTCTGTACGCCGTCTGCGGGTAATTGTGGCAAACTTTTTTGAGCCGAAGCCCAAAAATCGGTTGGGTTATTGATTTTGTGATTTACTACGATGATCATGATAATAAGTTTAGATAGTAAAGATTAGTCATTATAAATTAAGAAAGCGTACCCACTGGAGGGTATTTTACCTTACCCCTTATTCCCCTCTCCTTGAGGAGAGGGGGTGGAGAATGGGGATTAAGAAAATGAAAAAGCCCGATAAAAAATCGGGCTTTACTTTAAAACTTATTTTACATTTTTATTTTTTCATTACCTCTGCCATTGTTTTACCAATATCGGCCGGACTGGCAACGACATGAATACCACATTCTGTCATGATCTTCATTTTGGCAGCAGCCGTATCATCGGCACCACCAACAATAGCACCTGCATGGCCCATGCGGCGGCCGGGAGGAGCTGTTTGCCCGGCAATAAAACCAACTACGGGCTTTTTGTTTCCGGTTGATTTAATATAGTTCGCTGCCTCTGCTTCCATTCCGCCACCTATCTCCCCAATCATAACAATGGCATCGGTCTCTGTATCATTCATAAATAATTCAACGGCTTCTTTGGTAGTAGTACCGATAATAGGATCACCACCTATACCAATAGCAGTAGAAATTCCCAATCCGGCTTTTGCAACCTGGTCGGCCGCTTCATAAGTCAGTGTACCCGATTTGGAAACAATACCGATCCTGCCTTTCTTAAAAATAAAGCCCGGCATGATACCCACTTTACATGCATCGGCTGTTATCACACCGGGGCAATTGGGGCCGATCAACCTTGTATTTTTTTCTGATAAATAATTTTTCACTTTGATCATATCCTGCACCGGGATCCCTTCGGTGATACAAACCACCAAACCAATACCTGCATCTGCAGCTTCCATGATGGCATCGGCAGCAAATGCCGGTGGGACAAAAATGATGCTCACATCTGCGCCGGTTGTTTTAACGGCATCAGCAACGGTATTAAAAACAGGCTTTTCAAGATGTGTGCTTCCGCCTTTTCCCGGCGTAACACCACCCACCACTTTAGTGCCGTATTCGATCATTTGCGTGGCATGAAATGTACCTTCTGTACCGGTAAAACCCTGTACAATAATTTTGGAATCTTTGTTAACTAAAACAGCCATGGTTTAATTAAGGATTAAAAATTAAGAATTGCCTGCCTTTAGGCAGGATTGCCGCAAAGATAGGGGAGATGAAGCGATTGGCGAAAGTGATATTTTGGTTACCGGCTTTTAATCCTTGATTGGCCAGAAATGGTCCCGATTTTTATGAAGATCCGTTCAAAAATGAAACTCTAATTTGGCTTTTTATTAAAATTCTAATCCGTTCATTCATGTAACCCTTATATAGATCGAATACCAAAGGTTATTGTCGCTGCATTTAGGGTATCATTAACATCAGCGCTTAACTAGAGGGTTATCTTTACCACTCAAAACTCTACTTTATGAAAAAAATATTTTTCTTCTCCACTATTATTTTACTACTAAGTTTTACGGCTTCGGCACAAATTAAAAAAGGGGCAATCTTTCTTGGCGGCCTGGTTTCTGTTTATCATTCAAACATCGATTACGATTCACCACAACCCGATCAAAAGCTCAGCAGTGCTAGTTTTAATATTTCGGCAGGGGTAGCCCTGAAGGAGAACGCTGTAGCAGGCCTGTATGTTACCTACGGGCATGGCAAGTTCGATAATAACTATAACGGAGGGGGATATTCCAATACAAAACTGAACAGATATAATGCCGGCGCTTTTTTCAGGCGTTATAAAAAACTAGTAAAGGATTTTTATTTTTTCGGAGAACTTGGAGCCGGGTATTTTGGTTCAAACCAAACAGATGTTAATTTTCCTGGAAATAACGAAATTAACTATACCGAATCCGGTGCTGAACTATACCTGAGCCCGGGAATTTCATACCGGGTTTTTAAAAAACTTCATGTGGAACTGGCTATTCCGCAAATTGCCGGACTACAGTACGGCGTTACGAAAATGACATCACAGGTTAGAAATTCAAAACAGGATCAGTTTCAGTTTAATACAAACCTTAACTCCTCTTTTTTGAATAACCTGGCACTTGGATTCCGTTTTATTTTATAGAAAAAGAGTTGAAGATTGCGATTTAACAGAACCATAAAGTTGTAGAACTATTAGCAATCGGTAATTATCTTACAAGGATATTGCTTGACAAAGATCAAAAAATAGTGTTGCGGGATACTAATAATGGTCAGTTTGATTTTTTTAAAAAAGTAAAAGCATTGGCTAATAAATGACGGGGCAATATTTTCTAATGCAGTTTCTTTCCCTTCAACAACGCATCCATATCGCGGTCGTTATCAATTTTTCCTTTTGCTTCCAGCATACGCATATCCTTGGCATCCTGTAAAAATTCAGAAGCAAAAATAAATTCATTCAGGCGCCCGTTATCGGAGAAGATGATATCTTTTTTATTGCCCGTCCACTCTTTTTTTCCTTCGTAGAGGTAAATGATATTTTCGCCCATTTCCATTACGCTGTTCATATCGTGGGTATTGATCACCGTGGTCATGTTAAACTCACGGGTAATGTCCAGGATAAGTTTGTCGATCACCATCGAGGTTTGGGGATCCAGGCCTGAGTTGGGCTCATCACAAAATAAATATTTTGGATTAAGTACGATAGCCCGTGCAATTCCCACCCGCTTTTTCATACCACCACTTAATTCTGCGGGGAATTTTTTATTGATGCCTTCCAGGTTTACCCTGTCTAAAACCTCATTCACCCTTTTTAATTTTTCGGAGAAAGGTTTGGAAGTGAACATGTCAAGCGGAAACATGATATTCTGTTGTACGTCCATGCTGTCAAATAATGCAGAGCCCTGGAAAAGCATCCCGATCTGTTGGCGTAATTCTTTTCTTGCTTCAATATTCATATCAGTAAAACTTACCCCATCGTAAATGATCTCACCTTCATCGGGTTCAAATAAACCAACCAGGCATTTTTGCAAAACAGTTTTGCCACTACCGCTCTGCCCGATTATTAAATTGGCCTTACCTGTTTCCATAACATGGCTCACATCGTCAAGGACCACTTTGTCTTCGAAACGTTTTTTTATGTTCTTAAACTCTATCATAATGCTACAATGCAGCGATCAATTATTTATCTAAAAGTAAAGCTGCCAGGATATAATCGGCAAATAATATCATTATACAACTAACCACCACACTTTTTGTACTGCTTCTTCCTATTTCCAATGAACCGCCTTTTACATAATAACCATAATAGGATGGAATCGTACTTATAATAAATGCAAATGTGTATGCCTTCACCAATGCAAAAAATACATTGTAGGGTACAAAGTTCATCAACAGGCCCATGTCATAAGTATCTGTTGATAGAATACCTGTGGCGGCCCCTGCCAGTCGCCCGCCTAAAATACCCAGCACCATGGATAAAACCACCAACATGGGAATGGTAAGTAAGGAAGCTGCTATTTTTGGCATTATCAAATACGACTTGGTATTGATCCCCATTATTTCCAAAGCATCTATCTGTTCGCTCACACGCATATTACCCAATTCGCTGGCAATTTTACTGCCAACAACCCCGGCCAATACAATGCAAACCACGGTGGGTGCAAATTCCAGGATAACCGTATCTCTTACAATTTGTGCAATGGTTGAAGCTGGTATTAACGGGCTCACCAGCTGGTAGGAAGTTTGGACGGCACTTACCGCACCCATAAAAACCGAAATGATGATCACAATGCCCAACGAACCAATGCCGATCTCCACACACTGGTGCATCAGTTCTTTCCAATACATGCGCATGTTCTCCGGTTTGGTAAACATACCCTTGAGCATCAAAATGTACCGGCCAAAATGGTTAAAAAAAAGCATTGTTCTTATTGTGATCTGTTACCTAAAATGTACGAATGTATGCTTATTTCGGTTCTTGATCTTGTATACCGATCATCAAACATCCTGTTTATGATAATTATGTAAGTTAATGATACTGATAAATATCATTCATGAAACCTTATTGCATTTCCCGTGCCATATTGGTTTTACGTTTCCACCATTTACTTTTTTTAACCACTTCTTTTGTATTGATATTTGATTTGGTTTGAGCATCTACCACGGCTATCAATACCATATTAAATATGGCACGGATCGAACTTCCCAACTGTAAAACGTGAACGGGTTTATTCAAACCCAATAAGATCGGACCGATCGAATCTGTACCGGCAACTTCCTGTAATAAGTTATAGGCAATATTACCGGCAGACAAGTTCGGGAAGATGAGAATGTTCACATCACCATTCAATAATTCGGTGAATGGATAGTTCTCTCTTAATATTTCTTTATTGAAAGCCAGGATACCCTGCACCTCACCATCACAGATCAGCGTTGGGTCTTTTGCTTTTACAATTTCACGGGCAGTTCTTACCAGGGTGGCTTCGGGCGAATCGCTGCTGCCAAAATTGGAGTAAGAGAGCATGGCGATCCTTGGTTTGATATTGAACTGCTTAACTTCTTTGGCAACCAGCAGGGTTATTTCTGCCAGTTCTTCGGCAGTTGGGTTAAAGTTAACTGTTGTATCGGCCAAAAATAATGGTCCACGCTTGGTGAACATGATATACATACCGGCAATTTTTTTAACGCCTTCTTCAGTGCCGATGATCTGTAACGCTGGCCGGATCGTATCGGGGTAGTTCCTGCTCAACCCGCTGATCATACCATCTGCTTCTCCGTTCTCGATGAGCATGCAACCAAAATGATTGCGATCTTTCATCGCTTTATAACTTTCATATTTATTTACACCCTTGCGATGTCTTTTTTCAAAGAACAGATCGCCATATTGTTTTCTCAGTTCCTCATGCTGGTCATCTGCAGGGTTCATGATGGGCATACCTTCCAGGTCAATGCCATTCTCCTCTGCCAGTTTCCTGATCTTATCTTCCTTACCCAGCAATATAGGATAGGCAACATGCTCTTCCATGACCAGTTGCGCAACTTTTAATATTTTGATATTTTCTGCATCTGCAAAAACAATACGCTTTGGATCTTTACGTGCCTTGGTGCCGATAACACGGCTTAACTGGTTATCCAGTCCTAAACGGTGGTTCAGGTCTTCCACATATTTTTCCCAGTTGATGATCGGGTATTTGGCAACACCACTTTCCATCGCCGCTTTGGCAACAGCAGGTGCTACGGTAGATAATAAGCGTGGGTCCAAAGGTTTTGGAATGATATAAGTGGGGCCAAAAGTGATCGTCTTTTCATTGTAGGCAAGCGTTACGATATCAGGCACGGGGGCTTTTGCAAGTTCGGCCAAAGCCTTTACGGCAGCAAGTTTCATGGCTTCGTTAATGGCAGTGGCCCGTACATCCAGTGCACCACGGAAAATGTATGGGAACCCAAGTACATTATTAACCTGGTTGGGATAATCACTGCGGCCGGTAGCCATGATGATGTCTTTACGTACAGCTACTGCTACATCATAGTTGATCTCAGCATCGGGATTAGCCATAGCAAAAACGATCGGGTTTTTAGCCATGCTCTTTACCATTTCCGGCGTTACTGTATTACCTGCACTTAAACCAATAAAAACATCGGCATCTTTAAATGCTTTTGCCAGGTCATAATCTTTGTATTTGGCATCCACACAAAATTTCAATTTCTGTTCTTCTACATCCGGTCTGCCCGTATATAAAATCCCTTTACGGTCAAACACCATAAAATTGCTGTGTTTTGCACCAAGCGATTCATATAAATGCATGCAAGCCATAGCGGCTGCACCGGCTCCATTCACTACAAATTTTACTTTATCAATTTTCTTTTTCTGCAGTATCAATGCATTTAACAAAGCTGCAGCACTGATGATGGCAGTACCATGCTGGTCATCATGCATGATGGGTATCTTGCAACGCTTCTTTAATTCCTGTTCAATATAAAAACATTCGGGTGCTTTAATATCTTCCAGGTTAATGCCGCCAAATGTGGGTTCAAGAGCCTGAACGATCTGAACGAATTTTTCGGGATCGGTCTCGTTTATCTCGATATCAAA
>JBDSGK010000135.1:0-3280 GCA_039919015.1 Ferruginibacter sp. | reverse complement strand
TTGTATACTGGAAGCCATGAATAAATATCCTACGATGAAAATAAGCGAACTTAAAAAAATAGTAGGTGAGCGTGTGGTAGAGATAACCAAAGGGTTACAAAAACCAACGAGCAGGAATGAGACGATTGCGGTGGACTGGGAGCTGTGGTAGGTGCTTACAAGACAAAGGCATTGCAAGTTGTATTAATAGTAATATCTTTTCCCAAAACTTAACCAATGCCGCTGAAGACCATACATATTATTTGCCTTTGTTTTTTTTCTTTACCATGTAATATATGTTTTGGGCAGCAGCCGAGGTTGGTATTGCCTGTTGGACACACGAAAGCTGTTCTTGCACTTGACTTCAGTATGGATAGCAGGCTGTTGATTTCAGGATCAGATGATAATACAGCAAAGTTATGGGATGTTGCCAGCGGTAAAGAATTATTATCATTCGTTGGGCATACAGATCGTGTTATCTCCGTAAAATTCTTCAACAACGATCTGCATTTAATTACCGGTTCTGAAGATAATACTGCTAAAATCTGGAATTGCAAAACAGGCAAATTGGTTTTTGATCTAAAGGGGCATAAAGACAGGATTACTTCAGTTAATTTAAGTCCGGATGAAAAATTAGCTATAACTTCTTCGGCAGATAATACTGCAAAGATCTGGAATACGGAGACGGGTCAATTATTGCACACATTAGTGAACCATCAATGGGCTGTAGTTAAAGCAATTTTTAGTATAACAGGCACTAAAGTGATTACAGTTTCAGAAGATAGCAAGGTTATAATTTGGGATGTTGTTACCGGAAGACTTTTAAACCAGCTTACTCATCACGAAAGCGGTGTTTTGGATGTTTGTACTATAGCCGGCACTAACCTCCTCATAACCGCATCTGCAGATCAGACAGCGGCTGTTATAGATATTGATAGCGGAAAGCTAATTCAACAGTTTAGTGGCCATACCAATAATGTTGAAAGAGTTGTTGCAGTAAAGAACGGTAAATTTGCATTTACAACATCCTTTGACAGTACGGTAAAATGCTGGAATATGGAAACCGGCAAATTAGTATATACCAAAAGTCAAGGAGCACAGATTTCGGACATAACCATTAGCCCCGATGATAAATGGATGGCTACTGCTGCAACAAATAGCTTAATAAGGATTTGGGAAGTAGTATCAGGGCGGGAGATACAAATCTTAACGGGCCACGAGCGTGGTGCAAGAACTGTTGCGTTCAGCAAAAATTCCGAAGTATTAGCTTCGGGCTCAAACGATAACCGAATAAAATTATGGAATGCAGGTTCGGCACAATTAATTAAAACCATAGGCACACATACTGAAACAGTAGTCTATATGCAATATTCCGAAGACAGTGCATATTATCTTACCTGTGCTAATGATGATCAAAAAAATTCCATCAGGAATAAAGGTAAATCATTGATCATGGCCATTGTTGAAACTGCTACAGGTAAAGAGATTTCAAGAAAAATTTTCAGCGTTGATAGTATTTCTTATGAATTTAATGCCATCGTTTATAGCAGGGATGGTAAATACTACATTACAAAGGATGAGAAAGGAAATGTAAGTATCCATGATGCGTTCTCAACCAAACTTGTACGAATCATTAAAAACAATGACAATGAAATTTTGGATGCAGATTTTTTCGACAGCTCGGGGAAAATTATATCCATCTATCATAAAAATTATATTAAGGTTTGGGATACTAAGGATTCGCTTAAAGATGAATTATTAGTTAACGGGAAATCGGAAATCATACGATTCAAATATTTTCATAAGGCCCGTGAATTATATTATGTAACTAAGCAGAATGAGCTTGTGAATTTCAATTTGAGGTTAAAAAAAATAAAATCAAAAATGCCGCTTTTCCCGGGAGGCAAAATAACTTTTTTTCAAAACGAAGAACAAGCTGCTGTTTACACGACAGCTAAAAAAGGAATATATATAGAAGGCAACTCGGGAATGCTGCAAAAACACATACTAAAAATAAAGGGAGAGCCGGAAGAGCCAAGGCTTATTCAAAACGGCAAGTCAATAATGTTTTTTGAGAATAGAGAATATGCCCGTATTTATGACATTAAAACCGGAAGGGTTAAACTGGCGTTTAAGGTTTGGGATCAGTTAGGATATATTGGATTTGTGAACAGTAGTGGCGATAAATTTTATCATTCACAGGAGGATAATTCAATTGCAGAACGTAATTTAATAAATGGAAAAACAGAACGCATATTTATAAAGCATCAAAATTGGCTCATTCATATATCCCCTTATCCTTTTAAAAACAGGATAATTTCTCATGGCTGGGATAATCAATCTGTGATATGGGATAAAGAAAAAGCTTTGCCTGTTTGCTTCAGGCTGCAATTGAAAGGCAACAACTGGATTAATTATCTTCCTACCGGTTACTATTATGCATCGGCTGAAGCTTCAAAACTTCTATATTATGTCACTAAGGATTTAAAAATTATAGACTTCGACCAGTTGGATGTTAAGTACAACCGGCCTGACAAAGTACTTGAAGCTCTGGGTAATAGGGATACATTATTAATCAATTCTTATCGCAGGGCTTATCAAAAAAGAATAAAAAAATTAGGTATAGATACTACTGCTTTCAGAGATGGATACAGTGTGCCCGAGGCCGATTTTCCGAACAGGAATAAAATAGAATTTGAACAAAAGGATGGCAACCTAAAACTGGAGTTAAAAAGTGTTGATAGCACTTACAAACTCGACCGCTTTAATGTATGGATAAATGAAACACCGCTGTACGGCCAGAGAGGCATCAGCCTACGCAATAAAAATAAAAACAGTTTTGATTCAACTATCATGATCGATCTATCACAGGGACAAAACCGGATCGAGACTTCCATCACCAACGTTAACGGAACAGAAAGCTACCGCATGCCTTTGCTGGTAAATTATACACCTGCTGTTAAACAAAAAGAGCAAACCTATTTTATTGGTATTGGCATTGACCAGTTTAAAGAAAGCAAATACAACCTGAAATACAGCACAAAAGATATCAGGGATCTTAGTACAAAACTTAAAAAGAAGTATAGGGATATCATCATTGATACCCTTTTCAATGAAAATGTTACCATCAGCCATGTAAAAGCATTAAAACAAAAACTGCTACAAACCTCAGTTAATGATAAAGTGATCATCTCTTACAGCGGCCATGGCATGTTAAGCAAGGACTTTGATTATTACCTTTCTACTTACGCAGTTAATTTTGACAAGCCTGAAGAAAATGGTTTGCCTTATGATGAACTGG
>JBDSGK010000134.1:0-10307 GCA_039919015.1 Ferruginibacter sp. | reverse complement strand
TTGTATACTGGAAGCCATGAATAAATATCCTACGATGAAAATAAGCGAACTTAAAAAAATAGTAGGTGAGCGTGTGGTAGAGATAACCAAAGGGTTACAAAAACCAACGAGCAGGAATGAGACGATTTCGGTGGATTGGGAGATATGGTAACAGTTTAATATACCAGCACACATTGTTTTTGCAGATAAGAACTAAGGAGCTATTTTTAATTACTAAAACTTTTATAACCATGCTTAAGTCAATCTCAATTTTTATGCTTGCTGTAACAGGCATATTTTCTTCTTCTGCTCAAAATTCACCCGCTGTTAAAATGGTTGATTATGCACTCAGTGCTGTTGTTACCGTGGCCATTTATCAAACTGATATAGCCATGAAACCAATGGGTTTTCGCGGTAACTCCAACGAACTGGCTTACAGCAAGGCGTTAGACCTGAGTGGTGCTAAAAGCAGCGGATCGGGCTTTGTAATTAAAAAGAATAACAAACTATATGTAGTTACCAATGCACACGTGGTGCAGGATGCGGCAGAAACGGATGGCAGCATTTATATCTACAGCATTGCGTATAAAAAATACAATATGAAACTGGTGGGTGGCGACTCTTTTTATGATATTGCCGTACTGGAATTTATTAATGAACCTGGTACAGAGATCACAAGCATCAAATTCAGGTCCGCAGAAATCAATGTAGGCGAACAGGTTTTTGCCATTGGTAATCCCTTAGGTGATTATCCATATTCTGTTACCGATGGTATCATCAGTGCAAAGAACCGGGTAAGGGGTGGCCTCACCGGTAAGTTCGGCTTCCTGCAATCAACAGCCACGGTAATTTGGGGTAATAGCGGCGGTCCATTAGTTGATATCGCCGGTGATGTTGTAGGCATCAATTCACAGATCGCTTTTGCGGACAGGGGTAATACCCCACTATGGCAGCCGCAGATAAATTTTGCATTGGAAGCGGGGCTTTCCGAAAGGCTGGTGAATGATATCATCAACAACCAGGGTCTTGTAAAAAGGGCTTACATCGGAGTTGAAATCGCACAGCTAAAAATTGATTCTTATTATGAAAAAAAGTATGGTAGCGAAAAAGAAGAAATAAACCCACTCCCTTTTTTAAGTGCAGTATTACCTGGCGGCCCTGCTGCTGCAGCATTATCTACATATATAGGTTATACCATCACCGCAATAAATAATGAAACAGTTAGAAATGTAGAAGAAGCACTGGGGGCACTGGAAAAAGCCAGGCCCAATGATGAAATAACTTTTAGCTTAATTAAGAATGGCCAGTCTGCTGTTGTAAAATTAAAGGCGCAAACATCCAATGTATCTACCAGCACCGGCATTGGCAAATATGCAGTGAGCCGCTGGGGAGGCAAATCCTCGAGCGACAATAATATGCTTTCTTTAAATTTTACAGATAAGGAAGCTTATGCAAATTTCCGCAACAGGTCAACTGAAAGCATTTCATTGCTGGGTAATAAAAATGCAGTTGCGCCGGAGGTTTTATTCAACAACAACTGGTTGGTTGTAGCTGCAGGCATTGTTTCTGCTAATGGTAGTTCGCTGTGGAAAGTAACGGATGATGCAGACCTGGGCTCAGCTTTACGCCTTACCGGCTTGAGCGGTATAATTGACCTGGTGCTTTTTGCAAAAGGAACTGATGTGAATAACCAAAACAATTATATCGTAAAACGATTTATACTTTCAGGCAAGGATAATACATTTAAGCAAACACTTTGGTATTGATCAGCAATTATTCTATCAGGATTTTATCTCCAGGCCAGGTAGCATATTAAAATTTGGGCAGCTATGCACAATAAGTCATTAAGCATTAGAACATCTTTTTTCAAATTATTCCCCAGGGGGATAAGCTCGCTGACTAAATTATTTTTTTGCCTCTTTATGCCTGTTCTTGTTGTACAAGATCTCAGTGGCCAGGCTTATAAACACTTCACAGCCGAAATATTATCTGCGGTAAAAAATAAGGATGGCAACTTGCTGGCTGTTACTACCAAAGATTCTGTTTTTATAATCAGGCCAGGCACACTTGATATTATAAAAAAATGGAGCCATGGACTTTCAAGCCCTGTCTTGCTCGGTTTTCATCCTGTTCAGGAAAACAATTTATTAATGCAACGTCAAATGATCGCAATATCTGATTACAGTGGAGGCTTGTCTGCTTATGGATTTTCACCGGGAGAAGTGCTGGAGAACTACCTTACCACCGACAGGAAATATAATGAGTTGCCCTATGACAGCATTTATATGTGGGACATAAATACCCAACAGGTAGTAGAAACTATGCCAGGTAATTTTTATGTCCAGTTTGCCCAGAACAGCTTAGTTATGGTCACAAACGAAGTATTTACATACCAGCATCAGGGGAAAACCCGTAATACTGCAAGTACGGCTGTGATTACAACAATAAAAGGAGAGCAGAAATATGAGTCCAAGGTAAAAAAAACATGCCGTCGTTTATCACTTAGCCCGGCGGAGGATCATTTTGCAGCCAGTTTCCGTGATGGGTATTTAAATGATACACTTTATTTTTCTTTCAGTGTTATGGATTTTAATACCCATACACCTGTTATACAAATCGATAAGTTAATAAATCCGACAACCAATTTTTGCTTTTCAAAAGGGGGAGATCTGTTGGCAGTTGCGGTGGACTGGGGTGGCGTCGAAGGGGGATCAATAAAAATATTTGACGTAAGAAAAGGAATACAGTTAACTGAGATCAAAGGGGTAGAGGAAGCGAAGGATTTGGAATTTTCATCCACCGGTCATGATCTTTATTATACCGGTAAAGACGGTAACTGGTTTACTTGGGATCTTACAGAATCAAGGGTAACCCAAAGAATATGGCCTGGCCTGGCCGGCCTGACTAAGACCAATACGGCCTTTTTTTTAAAGGATCGCCTGGTGGTATTTGGCGAATACGGGATTGACGAAATTGGTAAACCGATAGGTTCTAAAAAACTCTATTTAATGCGGGAAGTGCCACTGGTTGATGTTTCACTGTTTAGCAAAACAGAAACTACCAGGACTGAGAGCTTTGCCGACAGCACAGCTTACACTGTAATTTTAAATGATGTACCTGTAAGTAACAAAACTCCAACCTTGCATTTCAGCAGTGATAAAAGCATTTTTTCCATGGTAGACGATAACCAGGTGCAGCTATGGGAAACAAAAAGAAGAAAAAAACTGCTGCAATTAAGTTTTGAAAAAGAGATCAAGGTCTTTCCTGATAAAACGGGCAACCATTCTTTGGTGATAGAACAAAAAGGTCAAAAAAGTTCCAACGAGTACACCCTTCATATCGTATCTCTCGGGAATAGCATAAAAAAAACATCGCCCGTGCTGGAAGCGAGCGCCACTACAATGAGAACCTGGCATACCTCTACATGTAATTGTGTGCCGGATCCTGTGCAGGATGCGCTATGGTACTGTGCTGACGGCAGCGACCAGGTTTGGCAAGTTAGCGGCAATGATTTTTCTATGAAACCCATAACTAAAATTAGCAACCTTTCCATAGGCCAATTGGCAATAACTCCTTCCGGGAAACTTTATATATTCGGACAAAATGAAACTAATAAGAATACAAATGATGTTTGGGTTAAAGCAAAGGAAGGAAAATTGAGCAGGATCGTATCTTCTTCATCTTTTGACAGGATGAATATTGTGGAAGACCGGGTATGGTTATGGAATTACCCATCAACCCCTGAACTACAAATATGGAATAATGAAGGGCTTGAAAAAACCTTGACCATGCCTGGCCCCATAGATGGTATAGATGCAACTGCGAATCTGGAAAATGCAATGATCCAATTTGATGTAAATAGTAAAGTCCATATTCAACGGTTCTTAAAAGGAGTGGCGCAGCCTTCACAGAATACGGGCCTTTTCTCTTCTTCATTTTATATGTTGCAAACTGATGAATTACTTGCAGAAGAAAAGGGCCTGGCATCTTACTTTAATAATGGCGCATTTGCCATTCCCTGGTCGGTACAAACCCCGCAGGTGCTGGATATTATAAATTTTGATGTATCGGCTAACGGGCAATTTGTGTTGTTTGGCAACCGTATTATTGACCTGAAGGAAATTGAACAATGGGATATTGATAAATTTAATACCGCTGCACTTTTATATGATACGGGAAAATTAAACTGGCTTGAGATCTACAGGGAAAGCTCATGGGGAAAACAAAAGGGAGGCTTTACACTGAACAGGTTTACGCAGGGAAAAAAGGATACCCTCATTAGTAAAACCTGGGTACAGGAGCCGGAGAAAGGCGATAATTTTTATTATAGACACAATAAAATAATCACATCTCCTGATAAAAATTGGGCATTCACTTATACATTACCGTCTTCTCTTAATGAAAGGTACGCCAAGCCTCCACCCATGCTTTGGAATCTTAAAACAATGACCGGCGTAGTGGTGCCCAAACTCCCTGAGAATTATGATGCCATTTTTAGTAGCGATAGCAAGAGCCTGGTTTGTAACAATACCTATTTTAACGTAAAGGATATTACTTATACGATAACAGAGCTTGTGTATTCACTTGAGCCGGTTAAACTCATCCAAACGAGAAAACGAAATTCCTGGGGAAGGCTTAGCAGTGAGGAAGACCTGTTTGTTTCCAATGGAAGAGGTGTTGACTGGTTGAAGAAGGATGGAGATTCGATGAAGATAGAAAGATCATATCAAAGCCTGGAGGGTGCAGGACATGTTATATATGATAAAATGTCTGGTAAAATAATTGCGGCATCGTCGTCCGGAAATATTTTCATCTGGGATAAGCTTGGAAGCTCTTCCCCTGTGGCTGTCTTACATGCCCATGGCGCTGCTATTGAGCGTATGCTGTTGCGCAACGACCGGGTGTACACACTGGCTTCCAATGGTGAGATCGGTTTAACTGATCTGAAGACGAACCAGTTTAAAGTACAGATAAAAACATTAGTTAAAGATGAAGAATTACGTATTGCCATGTTCACGCCCGAAGGATATTACCGCGTGGATCCAGATCTTATAAATAACATGCATTTTGTAAAAAATGGAGAGCTATTTCCACTGAGCAGTTTTGAATTGCAGGGAAACCGGCCCGATAAAGTATATGCCGCCATTGGATTTTCTGATACAGCCTTCATCAACGCACTGGAACAAAGCTGGAGAACCAGATTACTCCGTGCAGGTTTCAATCCCGACATGCCGGTGGATAATAAAGAACGGCCTTTAATAAGCTGGAACAGAAATGAGCTTACTGCATTTACATCGGACCCTGAAATAAAAATATCTTTCTCGATAGCAGACAGGCAAAAAGACCTGAAGACCTTATTTATAAAAGTGAATGGAGTTCCGCTTGAAGGTAGAAAAGGCCAGCCATTTGCAAAAGGTACCCGTAACCTTTTATTGCAGCCAATCATTAAATTAAGCGAAGGACTTAATAATATAAGCCTGGTAGCAGTTAATGAAAAAGGTGTTGAAAGCCTGGAAGAAATTTTTGATATACAATACAGCCCCAAAGTAAAAACAAAAAGCCGTTTGATATATATAGGCGTTGGTGTTTCTTCCTATGCAGATTCTTTAATGAACCTGCGATATGCGGCAAAGGATGTTGAAGACATAGGCGAGCAAATAAAATATTATGTTGATTCGGTACAGGTAATTACCCTGGTAAACCGGGAGGCAACCCGGGAAAATATCCTGGGAATAAAAAAAATGCTTCAACAAACCAGGCTGGAGGATGTGGTACTATTATCTTTTTCCGGGCATGGTATGATAGAAAAAAAGAAAGGATTTTTCTTTGCGCCTTATGAAATGGATTTTAAAGATCCAACAGCCCGCGGCGTTTCTATGGAAATGATTGAAGACCTGCTGGACAATATACCCGCCCGTAAAAGACTGCTGTTGCTTGATGCCTGCCACAGTGGTGAAGAATGGAATAATTTTGCAGCGGCAGGGCCACTTCCTGAAGGGGTATCGGCAACCTCCCCCCGGGGCCTAAAGATAGTAGGTAACAAAAACAATGTTACAGCGGGGAACAGGAACAGTTACCTGCTGATGAAAGAACTGTTCAGCGATTTTAGCCGTGGTAACGGAGCCTTTATGATATCTGCTGCTGCAAATAATGAATATGCTTTTGAAGGCGAAACCTGGAAGAACGGTGTTTTTACCCTTAGCTTTTTAGAATCCCTGCGTAAACTTCGTAAAAAAGGGAGCTTCAGTTCAAAAGTTCCCATACAGGTAAGGGAACTTCGTAAAAGTATTTATAAAAATGTTTCTGAATTAACAAACGGATTGCAGAATCCAACCAGTCGCCAGGAAAATGGTTGGTGGAACTGGAGTTTCTAAAAAAATAATTTAATAATCAATGCCAAATAAAGTAAAACTTGCCCATTTGGATGGCAGGGAAAATTTCTCTCTTGTGTCAAGCATTGCCAATCTTAATGGTTCGGAGGGCATGAAAAAATGAGGTTGCTTAAGATGGAATACAAAACGGTTCATTAAATATGCAGTTGCATCATCATCAACATTCCAAAGGCTCATGATCACGTGATCGCTTCCTCCTAATAAAAAACTACGTGCAAGGCCGGCCACGCCTGCTTCCATTGATCTTCCCAGCCCGGTCTGGCAGGCAGAAAGTATCACCATTTCCGGGAAATTATTTTTCAGGTAATTGCTGTCCGTACGCAAGTCCATGATATCTTTAGCTGTAAGAAAAGGATCTTTACCGCTCAATACCAGGAAACTTTTTTCCATTGGTTTTTCTTCATCAGCTATACCATGGGTTGCAAAATAAACCACATCAGCAGTTTTCATATACTTGATCACGCTGTCTTTAACGGCTTTGTCACCTTCAAGTAATTTATAGGTTCCCGAATATTTTATTGCAGTGTCAATTTCTTTTTTTGCTCCAGGCAGATCGGGGTAAAAAAATTCCGTTCCTACAGGATAAAGCGGGTTGCTGATGAAAAGGGGACGTTCAAAAATAAAAGTTGCTTCGATCGGCTCCCTGCCATCAAACATGCCACCTTCACCAGCAGCTTTCTTGATCACTTTTATTCGCAAGCCAAACAGGTCAAATATACCAGGTACTACAGTTACACTGCAAATATCAATGAGCTGCTTTTCTTTTTTGTTAGGCGTAAGCAAATAAAAAGGAAAAGTGCCAATGTTCAGTGCCGGAATAATAAGGAGGTGCTTATATTTTACATCAAAAGAATCAGGCAATAACAAGGTGCAGGCTTTTTGTATTACAGCGTCGTAAGTAATCCCTTTTGTTGCTGCAGGCCGGTTAATTTTAAGCCCTCTTTTTTCGGGTATTTTTTTATCTGACTGAACATATAGATCCAACACATGGTTCATATCAATGCTGAGTTGCAGTAGATCAGCTTTGGTAATTGAAAAAGTTTTTTTCTCTATTACCTTGCCCGGTTCAAAAAAAACCCTCCGCAGGGTGCCCTGGTTAAAAAAATAAAAAAGGATACCTATTCCCTGGTTGGCAGGATAAAGTTTTCCCAGCATTACAGCAAAACTTTCATCTGAGGCAATATTCTTGGTATTGAATATTTTTACCATTTCCTTTATTTCGTTAGCAGGCATCCCCCTTGTTTGTAGCAGGGACTCTACCTGTTTGCTATATATACTGTATACATTTCCTGTATCGTTATTACTAAGGGTTACCTGGGAATAACATACAAGCGGAAGAAAAAAAATAAAGAGTAGTGATCTTATGTATAACATATGTGGCTCCTGCAGTAAAGCTGCAGAAATAAATATACTAAAACCACTTTACTAAAACCTAATTTTAATAAAATGCTTTTATATATGTAATATAAATTGTTTATCTCTGGCTTAAACCGCAATAGTATCAAGCTCCAGTTTTAAAATGTTTGAAAGTAAAAGCCATTGGCTAACCTCACCTGCCATAAATAATTTTTTTATATTGTAATTGTGTTTATCTTGTATACATGAGAAAAAACCAAATACTTCATAAACCCTATTTTTAAAAACTACGTGCTGGAGGGTATTTTTCATTCCATACACTTTCCATAATTTTCCGGAATTATTATACATTGGATTAAAAGAACACCGCTATCACCAGACCAAAATTAAATTCATGAGATACGTTCTTACCCTGTTCTGTGTTATGTTATCTGTTGTTGTATGTGCCCAATCCAAAAAGCATGCTGTAATTTTTGCGATCGGTAAATATTCAGAAGCAGGTGGCTGGCCTTCCATATCCAGCGCCAATGATATTCCTGTTATTAAAGCTGCATTGATAAACCAGCAGTTTCCCGAAAACAATATCCGCATTGTACAGGATTCGGCTGCCACGAAAGCAGGTATTAAAAATGTGCTGGAAGCCCTGATCAGAAGGGTAAAACCGGATGATGTAGTTGTATTGCACTTTTCATCCCATGGGGAGCAGATTGCAGATGATAATAATGATGAAACAGATGGTTACGACGAAACGATAGTGCCCTATGACGCCATGTTACCCAATCTTTCACGGAATTATGATAAGGACCAGGCTACTTATTTAAGAGATGACGAATTTGGCATTTTGATAAACCAGTTACGCTCAAAACTGGGCCCCAGGGGAGATGTAGTGGTTTTTATGGATGCCTGTCATTCCGGAAGCGGAAGCAGGGGAATAGCACATGTTCGTGGCGGACAGGCTCCTTTTGTGCCTGCGGGATTCGATATTAGAAAATTTCAAAAAACAGATACTGCCGGCGTATTTAAAGAAAAAGAATTCGGGGTAAAGGAAAATAATGCAATGGCTACTTATATTGTGTTTTCCGCATCAAGGGCCGAGGAACTGAACAGTGAAACTACGGATGATTATGGAACACCATTAGGCTCTCTCACCTATGCTGTGAGTAAAGCAATGAGTACCCTGGATACGACAGCCAGTTATCGTTCTCTTTTTGCAAAAGTATTAGGTATTATGAACAGTAAAGTACCCAGGCAAAACCCGGTACTTGAGGGTAACGGTATCGACAGGGCCTTATTTGGAGGAGCATTTATAACCCAGAAACCTTATGTGGAAATTAAAAAGATAGCAGGAAATATAATAATAGTAAAATCCGGATTATTAGCAGGCCTGGATTCAGGTGCAACAGTTGAAGTGTACCCGGCAGGCACCAGTGACCCAACAAAACCGGATCCTAAAAATCCATTACTGGCTAAGGGCACTGTTTCACAAGCCACTAATTTTAATGCTGAAATTACTTTAGATAAAGAATTAAATGTAAAACTGCCTGCAGATGCATGGGTATTTGTTACTGCTCCTGTTTTTAAAGTAAATCCTATCCCGGTAGAGATCATTACTTCACAGTCAAGGGGCGTTTCGGGTCCGGTAAATTTTAATGGCGCCGATGCTTCACGTATAAAAAAAGCACTCAGTGATTATCCTTTGATAACATTTACAGGAACACCGGAATTGATCCTGGTAAAGGGCAATACTGTAGATTCAGTTAAAATTGCGGCTAATGGATATGTATACAAGGCCGTATCTTCCTCCAATACCGAGGGACTTAAAAGTGCCATCCAAAATTACGCACAATATAAACTTTTACAGAATGAAATTAAAAACCCGGCTATAGATTTTGAAGTGATACTGGTGCCGGTTGTAAATGGCAAACCCGATACCAACCTCATTAAAACGAAACTGGTTAATGGAATCCCTCAATTTAAAGAAGGTGACCAGGTTGCATTATGGGTAAAAAATAATGGCAGCCGTGCAGTTTATTTTAATATACTTGATATGCAGCCGGATGGTGTTATTAATCCTGTATTGCCAAATAAAGAAAACCAGATCTATCCACGGGATCTAAAGGTTGTTGGCGGAGCTTCTTTAGTTGGTTTCATGGATTTTATACTTGACGTATCCCGGCCTTTTGGCCTTGAAACATTTAAGGTTTTTGTTTCATTTGAAGAGATCAATATGGAAGCTATCTCAACTTCGAAAGGAGCCAACAGCAGGGGAAACCTGGATTCCTTTGAATCGCTGGTTAAAAGTTCGTTTGGAACTTCCCGTGGTGTGGGAGGCTCTGTAAAAGCTTCGGAAGGAGCAACTTTTAATATTCCATTCAGAATAGTGGAAAATAAATAAAAACTGATCGGTAACTATTGCACGCTGATCAGGAGCAAGCGTTTCGATTGACCAACTTATGATTAGAATGTAATATGTTTTGTAAAGTAATATCAAAGAGCTAATATTTTTTTTGTTTCGTTAATGTTCTATATATTTATTTTTTATTTTTAAATTTTAAACTATCTATTATGAAGAAGTTTTTT
>JBDSGK010000133.1:0-7616 GCA_039919015.1 Ferruginibacter sp. | reverse complement strand
TTGCCGTATTTAATGGCATTATCAACCAGGTTAATAAAAACCTGTCGTATTTTTTCTTTATCGGCATAAACAGATAATGGCTGTTCACAACCTTTTTTTATGATCGTTCTTATTTCTCTTTCATCGGTCTTAATGGCCAATGACTCATACACTTCTTTTAAAAGATCCTGGATAATAAAACTGTCTTTCAGTAAAAGCTGTTCCCCGCTTTCTAATTTTGATATGGCATCAAGGTCATCTACCAGGTTTACCAGCCTGTCGATATTACGTGATGTACTTTGCAGGAATTTTTTATTCACCTCGGCATTATCCATGGCACCGTCAATAAGTGTATCTACATAACCCTGTATGGCAAAAATGGGTGTCTTCAGTTCATGACTGAGGTTTTGTAAAAATTCTTTGCGGAAAGCTTCGTTTTGCTGCAACAGTTCGATCTCTTCTTTTCGCTGCTCTGCCCATGTTTCCACATCGTCCCTTACTTCATCAATACTTTTTTGAGGCAGGATATTCTTGTAATAAAACTCTTCTTTTTTACTTGCCTTGGTTTGATAAATGAATTTATAGATCAGTTTTATTTTTCGGTAGATGAAGGTTTGCAGGGTGTAAACTATTAAACCATAAGAGCCGAGAAATATCACAACGAAAGACAATAAAGCGATCCACCAAACAGGTTTAAAAATAAAGATGCCTAATGCGATTGGTATAGACAGTCCTAATGCCGTTAATGCAGATAACTGTTGCGGAGAAAAATTTTTTGAAGTAGCCATGAGGAACGAGCTGTTAGCTATTAGCACTTAGCTGTTAGCCACAGGTTTTGATGGCAAGTTAATAATTATTAGCCTGCTAACAGCTAAGTGCTAACAGCTAATAGCTTTCTTACAGATCAAATTTATATCCCACCCCCTTTACGGTAGTGATACAATCAAGATCTAACTTCTGGCGGATCTTGCGGATGTGTACATCAATGGTACGGTCGCCTACTATTACTTCGGTTCCCCAAACCTGGTTCAGTATTTCATTGCGCAAAAAAACCTTACCGGGTTTACCGGCCAATAAAGCCAACAGTTCAAATTCTTTACGTGCCAAAATGATATCCTTGCCCTGGTAGATAATAATATATTTTTCACGGTCTATGACCAGGTCACCTACCTGTAATATTCCTGTCTCTTCTTTATTGATCCTTCTGAACAATGCATTAACCTTACTTACCAGCACTTTTGGGCTGACCGGTTTGGTTATAAAATCGTCAGCACCTGTTTCCAAACCTTTTACTTCGGTACCTTCATCGCTTAATGCGGTTAAAAAAATGATCAGGGTATCATTAAACGCCGGTTGCATACGCAGGATATTACAAACTTCAATACCATTCTTCCCGGGCATCATGATATCGAGGATAATAAGGTCAGGATTAAAACGCTTGGCCTGGTCAATGGCTTCGTTCCCGTTCCTGGCCGTTACCACTTCGTAGCCTTCATTTCTTAAGTTGTAATGGATGATCTCGAGGATATCGGGTTCATCATCAGCAATTAGTATTTTTTTAACAGTACTTGTTACACTCATACGGTACAAAAATAGTCTTTACCTTTAATCAGGAACGCAGTTTGCACGTAGATTTGTATTATCAAATTGTTAACTGAATGCAGGGCTTAACAATAAATTCCGTATATAAAAAGATACACATGCAGACCCTCATGTTTTTTTAGCATCTTTGCAGATGAACAGACTATGAAAAAATATTTGTTTCTCATTTTATTATTGATCTCGGTATCCCCTGTTTTTGCTAACCGGGATTCTGTTATTATTCCCATTTACAGGCAGCTTTTTCATGATAAGATAAATGATGAGCAAACCCAGATCGACAAACTGGATGGAAAAAAAGATGGCTTTGTCAGCCCCACACATAAGCCGGAAATAAACCTGGCGATCACCGATGTAATGATGAGAAAGATCGATGAACTGGTGATGTATGTTGAAAAAGAAACAAGGCTCAAAACGAATAATGAGAAGATCAGGTACCTGGGTTATATAGAAAATGTATTAAAAGCCTATAAACATAACTGGAAATCAAAAGAATTTAGCCCGGTTTATGCACCTATGTTGATCGAAAACTTTGAAAAAATAATGGTTGGCAATATTGATAACGTAAGTATGGTACCTGTCATAGACAAGTTACCATATCCCGTTGGTAAGGTATTGGCTGAAATATTTACTGAAAATAAAGGTTATGCAGAAAGTAAAAATATCCTGTATAAAAAATTCTCTGTACTCAACCCCGATAAAATTTTACAAACATTAGAGCCATACGTCAACGAACCATTTGCCGACTCCCTGGTTGTGATCAGTACTAAGTATAATCCAACTGCCATTTATTCGGTAGCACAAGCTTCAAATTCCAAGTTAGGAAAGCTTATACACCGCAATACCGATCCACTGGTAGTGGCCATTGTTGAACTGAGCAAAACCCCCAATGCACTTTTATATTTCCCATTTTTAGATGATATTTTAAAAGGCAGGAAAACAGTTGAAAGTATCAAGCGTTATGTAGGCGATGCTGAAAGCATTTACGACAGCATTGGATATTTTAAGCTGTTGGTTCAAACCGAAATTGCCTATTTTAAACGCATGACCTCCCCTGCAAAAGATACGCCCATTGCCATGTTTGGGCCCAACGGTTTAAGGGAGGTTTTAAAGAACAAAGCCTTCCAGCATTTTGTTAATCCTATAAACACCCTGCATGATCTAACCAATATCAATACGCGGATGCGGTCAACAGACTCTTTGTCGGCTGTTGACCTGTATTATATGATCGTGTTGAGTGAAAGTGAGATTTATACATCCAGTTATAAACACAGTTTTTTCCGTTTACTGCAAAGGTTGGGCAAAGAGCCCAGGACAGATTCGTTATTATTAAACGTGCATTTTGACTACTTTAAAAAGTTCATTAAAATGGCTGCCAATTTTAATAAGCTGGATACTTTCTTAAAATTCATGCCGGTTACTGCCTCCGAAACTTTAATGCGTGGCTTTATCGCCAACCTCGATAATACCGGCAACCTGGAAGATGCCATTGATGTGGCAGATTCGTACAGCAGCATTACCGATAAAAAATTACAAAGCTCGATACTGGCTTATGTAAAAGAAAATGAACAAATTTGTATCCGGAAAAATAACCGGCGTGGTAAAACCATCTATGGACTATTAAAAACAATTTTTTTATCTGCTGATACCGCCAATAAAATTGACCTTACCAGTGTGCTGGGCATTCCATCTATTTATGAGATCGAAAATAAAGATATGCGGGATGACAGCGGCAGGATCATACAACAGGTATATTGGTATGGCGATAAGGATGGCAAAGCTTTTTTCCCTTCGTTCATCAATTCGTTTTCAGCTAAAGAATGGACCATTACTTCCAACAGCGAGTGGTACGAGATACGATCTAAAAAAGGAAATGTTTGGGTTTATGCCAACCGCCCACTAGATAATGATGCCAATCTGGATGACAGTGCCCAGGTTCATCTAAACAATTACCTGGCTGATCATGATCTGCACCCGGCGGTAGTTGTACATCGTGGGCACAGTTACTGGTTGCCCCGTACCATCAAAAGGATGGCCGGCAATGCAAAGATCGTGATGCTTGGCTCCTGCGGTGGCTTCAAAAATTTAAATGACATTATCGGGGTTAACCCGGAAGCCCATATTATTTCAACCAAAGAAATTGGAGCCGGCGATATCAACAGGCCGATCCTGAATTATTTAAACCAAACATTTGAATCGGGTAATAAGTTAGTCTGGAAAAACATGTGGGCCACGCTCTCAAAATTATTTGCAACAGACCCCAGCAGGTCGGTGAGGGAAAGCTGGGAAGATTATATTCCGCCATATAAAAACCTGGGTGCGATCTTTTTGAAAGGTTATAATAATATGGTGCAGGAGAATTAAGCAGTTGGCAGTTGGCAATTAGCAGCCTGCAAGAACCTTTGCTCCGTTCAACCCAAAACACCAAACCCCAAACCCAAAACCCGCTTACCTTTACAAAATGGCAGACAAACCAAAGGCGAAAAGAAAGATATTTAATTTTTCATTACTGCGAAGGGTATTTCATTTTGCGGCTCCTTACAAAAACAAATTCTACGGCTCGTTGGTATTGGCCATTGTACTTGCGGTTATTTCACCGGTAAGGCCATACTTAATTCAACTAACTATCAATGATGGGATAAAAGGAGATACATCCGCACATTTAATTAATGGCCCCGGAGGTTTTATCATTGAGATCACCATTATACAGATCGTATTGCTGTTATTGGAAACTGGCTTTCGTTTTTTATTTACTTTCTTAACCGCATCGCTGGGGCAAAGCGTTGTAAAAGATATGCGGGTGAGCACTTATAAAAAGATACTTCACCTCAATTTATCGCAATACGATAAAACGCCTATCGGTACGCTTACCACCCGCACGATCAATGACATAGAATCTATCAACGATATTTTCAGTGATGGATTAATACCCATTATTGCGGATCTGTTATCCATCATTTCGGTTTTGGCATATATGTTTTCTGTAAGCCCGCAATTAACATTAGTATGCCTGGCTCCTTTTCCGATTTTAATTGTAGCCACTTATTTTTTTAAGGAAAGCGTGAATAAATCTTTTATCAGGGTACGAAATGCAGTGGCTAACCTCAATGCATTTGTACAGGAGCATATTACCGGCATGGCAGTGATACAGGCTTTTGCAGCCGAGAAGCGTGAATTCAAAAAATTCAATAACATCAATAAAGAACACCGTAACGCTAATATCAGGGGCATTTTTGCTTACTCTGTTTTTTTTCCGGTTGTGGAACTGGTTATGGCATTGTCAATTGGCTTATTGGTTTGGTGGGCTGCAAAAGATGTGGTTGAGCCAGAGCAGGCCGATAAAGTTGCAGGGGTGATCACCGCATTTATTCTTTGTTTGAATTTACTCTTCAGGCCACTAAGGATTATTGCGGATAAATTCAACGTGTTGCAAATGGGTATGATCGCCGGTGAACGTGTATTTAAAGTTTTGGACAATGAGGATACCACCATAAGTGAAGGCAATGCATCAACAGCACATTTAAAAGGCAAAGTGGAATTTGAAAAGGTTTGGTTTGCTTATACAGATAACCACTATGTATTAAAAGATATCAGTTTCACCATTAATGCCGGCGATACCCTGGCCATTGTTGGACATACCGGCAGCGGCAAAACATCTATCATTAGTTTATTGAACAGGTTGTACCCGCTTAATGATGGTTCTATAAAAATTGATGATACCAATATCAAAGATTTTCACCTGGATGACCTGAGATCCAGGATCGCCGTTGTGTTACAGGATGTTTTCCTTTTCAGCGGTTCTGTAAAGGATAATGTAACGCTCCGCAATCCCAACATTAGAGATGAGGAAGTGGTGAGGGCCGCAAAACTGATCGGCATACATGATTTTATTATGCGGCTGCCCGGCAACTACGATTATAATGTAATGGAAAGAGGTGCTACACTTTCATTGGGCCAACGCCAACTCCTTTCTTTTGTAAGGGCTTTATTGTACGATCCCACAATTTTGATCCTGGATGAGGCCACTTCATCGGTAGATACAGAAAGTGAAGCTTTGATCCAGCACGCCATTGAAAAACTGATCGCAAACCGGACTTCAATAGTAATTGCCCACCGCCTGTCAACCATCCGCAAAGCCGATAAGATCATCGTACTTGACCAGGGTGAGATAAAAGAAACAGGCAGTCATGACGAATTGCTGGAAAAACAGGGATTTTACTACCAATTGCACAAGATGCAGTTTGAAAAGCAGGAGAAAGTGATGTAAATTAGTATTATGGATTATTATAATGATTTAACTCCTGAACAGGCAAAAGAATATCTGCTTAACTGGATAAAAAATTGTAAGGCAGAATTGCACAATAATCCCGAAGCTTTTCAGGAAGGCAGATTTGAAGGACCGGGGCTTTACATTGGCGGTTTAAAACTGCGTAAAGGTGATACAATAGTTAATGATAACAATGGGGTTCCATATATAATCCGAAAAGGCTGCTGTGAATAGATTTTTTTTCAGCAAAACCTCCAAAAACAGCATTACCGCCTTTCTTTTTACCTTTTCATCCCTTATCTTTGCGGCAAATTAGAGGTATATTATGTCATCAAAGAGCGTCAAATCATTACTGGTAGCGGTTTTCAGCATAAATTTAGTGTTTTTTACAAATGTGTCTTTTGCACAACATCCACCTGTGGAAGAACCTGCTAAAAAAGCAAAGATTTTTGACGCCAATGAGGTGATATTCGGCCATATCATGGATGCCCATGAATTCCATTTTTTATCTTACAAAGGGTCAGACGGCCATATGCACCATGTAACCATTCCTTTACCCGTTATTTTATATTCAAAAGAAAAAGGTTTTTCATGCTTCATGTCTTCAGCTTTTCACCACGGGGAGCATGTAGTTGATGGCTATGCCTTATTGACCAATGAAAGGATCGACCACGAAAAATTAGACCGCAATAAATATGCAGCCGGAAAGATCGTAGCCGTAGATGCAAACGGAAATATTGATGAGGCAGCTACAGCAGGTGTGTATGATCTTTCTCTTACCCGTAACGTGGTACAAATGTTCCTGGCACTTACCTTATTGGTTATCATCCTCATCGGCGTGGCCCGCAAATATGGTACAGGACAGGGCATAACATCGGCACCAAAAGGTATGCAAAACACCATGGAAACGATCGTGAACTTTGTTAACGACGAAGTAGCCAAACCAAACCTGGGTGCAAAAAGTAACAAATACCTGCCTTACCTGTTAACAGTTTTCCTGTTCATTCTTATTAATAATATTGTTGGCTTAATTCCGGGTACAGCAAATGTTACCGGTAATATTGCCTTTACATTTGTATTATCTATCATTTCATTTGTAGTGATCCTGTTCAGCAGTAACAAACATTACTGGATGCACATCATTAACCCACCGGGCGTACCGGGTTGGGTAAAAGTGATCCTGGTACCGGTAGAGATCCTGGGCATATTCACCAAACCCTTTGCTTTAATGATCAGGTTATTTGCCAACATGGTGGCTGGGCATATATTGATCATCTGTTTGATCTCACTGATCTTTATCATGGCCGCATTGAACCAGTATGTTGGCTGGGGTTTTTCTCCGTTCTCGATTGCATTTACCATTTTCATTTATTTTATTGAGGTATTGGTTGCTTTTTTACAGGCCTTTATCTTCACCATATTAACAGCAGTATTTATTGGACAGGCGTTTGAAGGTGGTCATAACGATACCGATCACCATGCTGATGCAGTAATAGTGTAATACAAGTTTTTTTTAACCAACATAAATTCACAATTATGAATTTTTTCTTATTAGAAGCAATAGCTAACGCAGGTGGTGCCATTGGTGCCGGCCTGGGTGCTATCGGTGCCGGTGTAGGTATCGGGCAGATTGGTAAAGGTGCATTGGAATCAATTGCACGTCAACCGGAAGCCATCAATGATATCCGCAGCAACATGATCCTTACTGCCGCACTGGTAGAGGGAGCAGCCCTGTTTGCGATCATCATCGGTTTCTTAGCTATGGTGCTTT
>JBDSGK010000132.1:0-15712 GCA_039919015.1 Ferruginibacter sp. | reverse complement strand
TATTTACTTCATACCCAACACCATTAACATCAATATAAACCTGTGCCGGGCTTTTATACGTAAACTTTCCTTGCAAATATGCGTACATGATTTATTATACAGTCGGTAGCGAAAATAAGGATAATTTATGAGCTAAGCCGTTAAATAACTACTAAGGTTTTTTATGTATTTTTACTTTTCGTTGCCAATTTAAAAAATACACAAGTAAATAGAGATTTTCATGCTTAAAATCAATGCTGCAATCACTGCTGTTGGCGGTTATGTACCTGAATACAGGCTTACCAATGCAGAACTGGAAAAAATGGTAGATACGAATGACGAATGGATACGCACCCGCACTGGCATTTCCGAGCGCAGAATTTTAAAAGAAGAGGGTAAGGGCAGCAGCGACCTGGCCGTACCGGCCGTTCTGGAACTTTGTAAAAAAAGGGGCATCAGCCCCGAAGAAATTGATTGTTTAATATGTGCAACGGTTACCCCCGATATGGTTTTCCCGGCTACCGCCAATATTATTTGCGCTAAGATAGGTGCTACAAATTCTTTTAGTTTTGATATCATGGCAGCCTGTTCGGGCTTTTTATATGCCCTTACCACCGGTACAGCATTTATTGAAAGCGGCAGGTATAAAAAAGTGGTAGTGGTGGGTGTAGATAAGATGAGCAGTATTGTTGACTATAGCGACCGTACCACCTGCATCATTTTTGGCGATGGCGCGGGTGCAGTTTTACTGGAAGCTGTTGATGAACCCGTTGGTATTTTAGACAGCTTATTAAAAAGCGATGGCTCCGGCAGCCAGTTCCTGCACATGAAAGCAGGCGGATCGGTAAAACCTTCAACTGTTGAAACCGTTTTGGCAAAAGAACACTATGTATACCAGGAAGGGCAGGCTGTATTTAAGTTTGCCGTAAAAGGTATGGCCGATGTGAGTTTTGAATTAATGCAGCGCAATAATTTAACCGCTGATGATATTGCCTGGCTGGTACCGCACCAGGCTAACATGCGTATTATAGATGCCACTGCAAACAGGATGGGGCTTCCTAAAGAAAAAATAATGATCAATATCCAGAAATTCGGTAACACGACAGCCGGCACTTTGCCGTTATGTTTGTGGGAATGGGAAAAGCGTTTAAAAAAGGGCGACAATATTATACTGGCTGCTTTTGGCGGCGGTTTTACCTGGGGGGCTACCTGGGTGAAGTGGGCTTATAATAGTTAATAAAATGAACTAATTTTAATGTCATATTTTTAAAAGAGAAAAAATTCATGCTATGAAAAAAATTATTCTCCTCGTACTTATCGGGCTATTTGTTGCAGAAACCGACAGCTATGCCCAATTCTCAAAATATATTATCAGGTTGAAAGATAAAGGCACCAATCCTTTTGCTATCAGCAACCCCATCCAGTATCTTACCCAACGTTCCATTGACCGCAGGACAAGGTATGCTATTGCTATTGACTCAACTGATTTGCCCATTACGCCCAGGTATATTGACAGCATAAGACTGGCAGGCGCTGTTACCATACTAAATACTTCCAAATGGTTGAACCAGGTATTGATACAAACAACCGATGCTGCGGCTTTGGCTAAGATCAACGGCTTCCCTTTTGTGTTAAGCTCCGGCCCCATGGCACCTTTTAATAATTTAAACGACAAGCCTGTTAATAAAAAATTAGACGCCCAGTTAACTGAATTTACCGATCCGGGAACATCTTCTGTAGTCACTGCCGATTACTATAATTACGGGCAAAGCTATGGCCAGGTACACATTCACAATGGTGAGTTTTTACACAACCGAGGTTTTAGAGGACAGGGAATGCGTATGGCTGTTTTGGATGCAGGTTTTTTTAATTACCTGACGCTGCCAACTTTTGACAGTGTTAGAAATAATGGACAAATTTTAAGCACCTGGGATTTTGTGTCAGGCAATGCCAGTGTGAATGAAGACAATGCACACGGTATGCAATGCTTAAGTACCATTGCAGCAAATATGCCCGGTGTATTTATGGGCACGGCTCCTAAAACATCTTTTTATTTATACCGCACCGAAGATGTGAACTCTGAATATCCCATTGAAGAACAGAACTGGGTTGCAGGTATTGAAAGAGCCGATAGTTTGGGGATTGATATTTCATCAACCTCACTGGGCTATTTCACTTTTGATAACCCCGCTTTTAATTATACCTATGCAAACATGGATGGTAATACAACCTTAAGTGCACGGGGCGCCGACATGGCCGCAAAAAAAGGGATACTCTGTGTTTTTGCTGCAGGTAATGAAGGCAATGGCGCCTGGCATTTTATCATTACGCCATCAGATGCCGACAGTGTAATGGCTGTAGGTGCTGTTAATACAGCTGGTACTGTAGGCAGTTTCAGCAGTTATGGGCCCAGCAGTGATGGGCAGATAAAACCATCTGTAGCAGCCGTTGGCGTTAGTGCAGTTATTGCAAACCCTTCTACCGGCCAGCCATCATTTGGGAGTGGCACTTCTTTTGCCTGTCCTAATATGGCGGGTTTGACAACCTGCTTATGGCAGGCTTTTCCTGAAGTGAACAACATGCGTATCATAACGGTGATGCAGGAATCTGCAACCAGGGCAACCAATCCCAATGACCGGGTTGGTTATGGAATTCCCGATATGAAAATGGCATTTGTAAAACTGGTCAAACAATTATATACACAACAATCGTCTGTTGCAAACTGTGCTGTTAATTTACAATGGACAGCAAAAACAGATTCGGCTATCAGCATCGTGATTGAAAGAAAATTACCTGCTGAAACAAATTATACAGCCATCAATACACAAACATCTACCGGTGCATTTCAATCCAGGAATTTTTCATTCAGTGATGACCTGCGTAGTTTTCCAACCTCCGGTGTTTGGTACAGGATCAGGATGAACATTGCTGCCGATACCAGTTTCTTACTGGATTCTATGCTGGTAAATTTTGCAGCAAGGCCAAATTTAGGCGCAGATAAAACAGCAAGCGGCTGCATCGGCAATAGTGTAAATCTTACTACCCAATTCAATACCACAGGCCTTACAACGGTTTGGACATTAGCTGGGAATGCAGTGGCCACACCTGCAGCTGTTTCCGCTCCGGGTATTTACCAGTTGATCGCTACCAATACAAGTGGATGTGCCGACACAGCTTCTGTAACTGTAACCATTAATGGAAGGCCCAATTTAGGTGCCGACTTCGTCATTACAAAATGCACTGACAGTATTGTAAACTTAACCACCATATTTACAACAACGGGTTTAACTACAGCCTGGACGCTAGGCGGCAATGCGGTTGCAAATCCATCAGCAGTAACAGCAGCAGGTGCTTACCAATTAATCGCTACCAATAATTTCACCTGTTCAGATACAGCTTTGGTAACTATTACAAACAATCCTCAATTGTGTATCAATGTTCCTACACCATTACCTGAGCAAATAACATTCAGCCCTACCGATCGCCCGGTTAGCGATATTCTTTCTGTTTTAATCGTTAGAAATTCAGCTACAAGGATAGGTTTGGTTGTGCATAATTCTGCAGGTCAAATGGTTTATAATTTCAGCAATCAACAATCTGCAGGCGGACAAACTTATAGCATACCTATGAAAAAATTCAGTAAGGGTGTTTATTATGTTACTGTAAGACTGAATGATAAAAAAGAAGTAATGAAAAGGGTGATCAGGCAATAAAGTTATTTTTTTATAAAAACAGCAGCAAACATCGAGTCTGCCTTTTTATCATAACCTTTTAATAATTCCATCTGCAATAACTGCAGGTGGAATTTTTCTTTGATGATGTTTACCATCTCCTCATTTTCTTTTTTAAAAACGGAACAGGTAATGTAAATAAAAATGCCGCCTTTTCTCACATGCGAAGTTACCTGGCGTACTATTTTCTGCTGCATATCAACATATACGTCAATCGTTTTTTGCTTAAAAAAAAATAACTGCTCGGGCGTACGGCTCCAGGTGCCGCTGCCTGTGCAGGGTACATCGCAGATCAGCAGTTGACAGTTGATAGTTGGCAGTTTGCAGTTAGTTGAAAGATCTGCAATGAATGATGAGTAGTTTTTAATCCCTGCTGTTTCAAATCTTTTTTTAAGGTTGGATAAAATGCTTTCCCTGATATCAGATACCGTTAACTCAACTTCTCCATGCAAAATATCGTAAGCCAGGATTGATTTACCGCCACTGGCTGCGCAGCAGTCCCAAATTGAAACCGGGGGCTGGATATTGGATGCCGGATCTTTTATAAAATTCAAAACCTGTTGGGAATTATGGTCCTGGATAACAACTTCTTTATCGATCTCCAGTATCGCATCAACTTTAGTTGCATTGGATAAAGCAATACAATCATCATGGAGTAAGTCAAATTTTAAACCTGCATCCTGCAATTTTTTAATCACCATATCCTTTTTACCCGGCCTTACACGGAGAAAAAGGTCAGGCTGATCAAAAAAAGAATAGCAGAATGGTTGAAATGCTATGCCCGTACTAAGTTGATGGGCCCATGGAAAAACCTGATCAATTGTCAAGCCCAGGATCTTCATTTTCTCAACAACAGGTTTGGAGATCATTTCATTCCATTCCGGTTTGTGAAAATCTAAAAAATCACTGTGCGTACGTTCACATAAAAAACTGGCAGCAATTATTTTTTCTTCAACGGGTAATTCGGGAATGGCTTTACCCAGGCGGTAAAAATTATAGCAAAGTGCTGCTACCTGTTTCCTGTCGGTACTCCCGTATTTTTTGTTGGCCGCAAAATATTTTTTCAAAAAACCGGCAAAAGGCTCATCTCCCCAATTAGATTCAATTATTTTTTTTGCAGAATTTAAATAAGAGTGATAGCGCATATCAGCAAAAATAAAGCCTGCAGTTTTAATGCAGGCTTAAATATTCTGGCTAAGAGGTCAAAGGAGAGAAAGAGATTAACTGCTTTTCTTCTTTATCCTCTTAGCTATTTTTTATAATTCCAGTAAACTCTTCACCGGATCTTTTCCAAACAACATCAATTCCGGATTTTCAAGCAATTCTTTTACCCTCACCAAAAAACCAACTGATTCCCTGCCGTCAATGATTCGGTGATCATAACTTAATGCCAGGTACATCATCGGCTTAATAACAACCTGACCGTTAACTGCCATGGGCCTTTCCAGGATATTATGCATACCTAAAATTGCGGACTGTGGTATGTTAATGATCGGTGTGCTCATCATTGAACCAAAAATACCGCCATTGGTGATGGTGAAAGTTCCGCCCGTCATCTCTTCAATGGTTAGTTTATTTTCTTTTGCCTTTGTGGCCAGTTCCACAACTTTTGCTTCAATGCCTGCCATGCTTATACTTTCAGCATTGCGTATAACTGGTACCACCAGGCCCTTTGGCGCACTTACTGCAATAGAGATATCACAGTAATCATGGTACAAAATATTTTCACCATCAATATAAGCATTAACAGATGGCCATTCTAGCAAGGCATAAGTACATGCTTTGGTGAAGAAGCTCATAAAGCCGAGGTTAACGCCATGCAGTTCTTTAAATTTATCCTTGTATTTTTTCCTGATCTCCATAATGGCGCTCATATCCACTTCATTAAAGGTGGTGAGCATAGCCGTTGTATTTTTAGCTTCTACCAGGCGCCTGCTGATGGTTTTACGCAGGTTACTCATTTTCTGTTCACGCTCTGTTCTTTCAAACAAAACCGTACCAGGCTTCCTGCCCGGATTATTTAAAGCATCCATTACATCCTGCTTTACGATCTTTCCGTTACTTCCAGATGGGGTTACCACTTTAACATCAACCTTTTTATCTGCAATAATGGCCGCTGCAACAGGAGTTGCCTTTACATCACTTGTTTTTACTTCAGTTTGTTCGCCTGTCGCTACAGGTTGTTGGGGGGGTGTTATCTTTTTTTGAGTTTCAGCCTCTTTAGAAGCTTCTTCCGATCCCCCTTTGTCCGCAGGATGCTGTGCAGGGGGTGGGGGGGCTTCCGTATCAATGGAACAAACCACATCACCAATATTCAGCGTATCGCCTTCTTTAGCGATGATCTTTATTGTTCCTGCCTGCTCGGCATTTAATTCAAAAGTTGCTTTTTCACTTTCCAACTCTGCAATTACCTCATCCCTGTCTGCCCATTCCCCATCTTGCTTATGCCATTTAACCAGGGTTACTTCACTGATACTTTCACCAACGGTTGGAACTTTTATTTCAATTGACATTTAATGTAATTTATTGTTGTGCAAATTTCGGGGAAAATTAAGGATTATTAAAATTGATTTCAATTAAACGGAGGGGAAGATATTCCTGAAGTTAAATCCGGTGTAAAACACAAGAACAGCACCGGGTAACAGGCTGATTAAAAATAAGAAGTATTTAAGCGCCCAGGTATGCTTTTAAGAGTTTGCACCGGGATGCCGTGCGCAGTTTGGTAATGGCTTTGTCTTTTATCTGTCTTACCCTTTCCCGGGTGAGGTTAAAGTGCTCTCCTATATCTTCGAGGCTTAGTGCATGATCAACGCCAATACCGAAAAAGAAACGGATCACATCTTTTTGGCGCTCGGTTAAAGTACTCAGCGAACGGTCTATCTCTGTTTTAAGCGATGCTTTAAAGGCCAGGGCATGATCTGTTTTTTCAGCATTATGATTGATCAGCACATCTATGAGTGTACTGTCTTCGCCATCAGATAAAGGCTGGTCCATGCTTACATGCCTGGCTGCAACACCAAGTGTGGCGGCTATTTCATCTGCATCCATATCCAGTAAAAAAGCAAGTTCTTCGGGCGTAGGCTCTCTTTCAAATTCCTGCTCCAGTTGTGAATAGGCTTTACTGATCCGGTTTGTTAATCCAACTTTATTTAATGGTAAACGTACAATCCTCGATTGTTCTGCCAATGCCTGTAATATACTTTGGCGTATCCACCACACAGCATAAGAAATGAATTTAAATCCACGGGTTTCGTCAAAACGCTGTGCTGCTTTTATTAATCCCAGATTTCCTTCGTTGATAAGATCGGGCAGTGTTAGGCCCTGGTTTTGATATTGCTTGGCAACGGATACAACAAAACGAAGATTTGCCTTGGTCAGTTTTTCCAAAGCAAGCTGGTCTCCTTGTTTAATCCTGATGGCTAATTTTACTTCTTCTTCTGGGGTTATTAATTCTACTTTACCAATCTCCTGTAAGTATTTCTCTAAACTCTGACTCTCACGGTTTGTGATCGACTTAGTGATTTTTAGCTGACGCATACTCATAAGCCTATAGTTTTTAGGTTAAGTACGAAAAGAATTTATGGGTTAAGAATATGTTAAAAACATCCGGGATAATTAACGTAATTTATACTATTTACAATATGCTACCAAAAAAATAAATCTAAAACACTGGATTTCAGTAGCTTGAAACCAATTTTGTTTAATATTTCGTATTTATAAGTAAAACAAAAAAATCTAAATAAATAATTTGTACTGTGAATTATTTTGTTATTATTGCATGAGAGCGAGGATATTTTAAAAAAAAAGAATGAGTAAGAAAGTTTTATATACACTTGAATACCCGGTACGATGTTCCCCGGGTATTTTGTTTGATTTTTTAAGAACCCCTGCAGGACTGCAGGAATGGTTTGCTGATAAAGTTGACGAACGCGACGGACAATTCAGTTTTTCATGGAATGGTACTGAGGACAAGGCAGAACTGGTAGACAGCGAAGAAGATAAATTTGTTCGTTTTCGTTGGGATTACATGACCAAAGATGAATACTTTGAATGGCGCATTGATAAATCAGAAGTTACCAATCAGACCATTTTAGTGATCAGTGATTTTGCAGAAAAAAAAGAGATCAAAGACCAGAGCCAGTTATGGGAATACCAGGTGAAGGAATTATTTCACCGTCTCGGCAGCTAACCTTTCAGCATTTCAATTATTGCTTTAAAAGATCTATCCAGCAACCTGGGTATTTCATTCCATTGTTGCAACGGAAATTTTACAGCCAGTTTTACAAATTGATTTTCCAGGATGAGCGTTTTACGTTCTTTGGCTGACAATTGATGTACAGGTTTATAGTTGAGTGCTTCAAAATGATGATGCCATTGATTTTCATTGATGCAGATAAAAATACCGGGGTTTGCAAGATCGATATTTTCAAGTATCCTTTCCTGGAATAATTGTTTATATGCTCCTGATACATGCAGCGTAATACTGAAAAAATTTCCCCACCAAAACATGGTCCTTACGGCAAAAATATTTGCTGTATCAAAACACCGGGGATAATCCAGCAATACATACGGAAGTTGTAAATAATTTTCACCCTTTGCTATTTTGGGTGTAGATAGCGTGATATCCGGTGGCAACCAGTTTTTTTCTTTTTCAATAATTTGTTTTTGGCTTTCTGCCACATCGGCCATCAATTGACAAACCTTATCAATGACCACACGTTTCGTTAAAATCCAGCGGGTATTGTTTACCAGTTGCTGTTCCTCATCAGAAAGCAGTAATTTTGAAATATTGCTCATAGAGCATCAAATTACTACAATTAATTTTTATCACATCCACTGCTGTGCATGATAAAGAAATTAGACAAACTTATTCTTAAATCTTTTATCGGGCCGTTCATCATAACGTTCTTCATTGCTTTTTTTGTGCTGATGATGCAGGGGCTTTGGAAATACCTGGATGACCTGGTGGGTAAGGGCCTGGATTTTATCACCATCGGTAAATTTTTATGGTATGTAAGTGCTTCCATGCTTACACTGGCAATGCCTATAGCCATTCTCATTTCTTCCATCATGACTTTTGGTAACCTGGGCGAAAGTGTTGAACTGGTGGCCATTAAATCTTCGGGCATATCCCTGTTGCGCTTTATGCGTCCCCTGATATGGGTAGCGGTTTTTTTCTGTGGGGTTACGTTCATGTTTGCCAATTACGTGATCCCTTATGCCAATTTAAAATTTGTGGCACTCTACAATGATATCTTTTATAAGAAGCCTGCTTTCGAACTTAAAGAAGGCGTTTTTTTTACCCATATACCCAACTATGCTATCAAAGCAGGTAAAAAAGATCCTGACGGAAAAACCATTCGGAATATTTTAATTTATGAACAAACCAATCCGATACAAAACAACAGCATCATTGCAGAAACAGGCGTGATGACGATCTCGGCCGATAAAAAATTCCTGGAATTCAACCTTACAAACGGCTTCCGTTACCAGGAAAACGGTAACAGCACCGATTCCAGCACGGAATTCATACGGCTTGGTTTCAGCTCCTTTAAAAAATTGTTCGACCTGAGTTCTTTACAAAAACAAACGACCAACGACAGTGTTTACCGGAATAATTTTAAGATGTTAAGTGCAGGCCAGATCAACCGTTCACTCGATTCGCTAAATAAAATGAATGATAGTATAATGGTAAGAATGCACAGAACCATTGCCATGACCGTACCTTATGCTGCCAGGCAGGATAGTTCCAAAAAAAGTATCCCGTCCATTCAGACTAAAATAACCAAATTCGATTCTCTCATACCCGATTCGGCACGTTTACAGGTTTATGACCTGGCCATCGCCACTGCACGTAATTTAAAATTCAATTTTGAGACCATAGGTACGGATCTGGAGAACCGCAAAGCAGAGATCAAGTATCATAAAATTGAATGGCACCGGAAGTTTTCTTTATCCATGGCCTGTTTTGTATTGTTCTTTATTGGTGCACCGCTCGGCTCGATCATCCGCAAGGGCGGATTGGGTATGCCCCTGGTCGTTGCCATTATCTTCTTTTTATTATTTCACCTGTTGAATATGTTTGGCGAAAAATTTGTGAAAGAAAGTATATTGCCTCCTTATATTGGCATGTGGCTGGCTGTGCTGGTACTTACCCCTGTTGGCATTTTCTTTACCTACAAAGCCATGCACGACTCACAGCTATTCAACAAAGAGTATTATTACCGGGTTTTTAAAAAAGCAAAAAATCTTTTCCCTAAATTTAAGGGGCAATCAACTGCATAACATTTATCATGGCCAAAAAAAACACTACCACCCGAAGAACATTTATCTCAAAAACGGTAAAGGGAGGACTGGCCATCGGTATTGGTTTTAGTGCAGCCGCTCCTTTATTACAATCTTTTACTGCACCCGGTGAATTCCTTACAGCTAATTTTAAAACGGGTTTTGACCAACAGCCCCTCCTGTATAAATATGATGCGCTGGAAAATGTAATTGATGCCATGACCATGGAAATTCATTACAGCAAACATGCTGCTGCCTATTCAAAAAATGTAAAGGAAGCTGCTGCTGCTGAAAATGTTGATATAACAAAGCCGCTGGAAGATGTATTGGCTAAGATCTCAAAATACTCAGCCAAAATGCGCAACAATGCCGGTGGCCATTACAACCATGAAATGTTCTGGCAGTGCATGCAGCCAAAAAAAGAGGCCAATGCTCCAACAGGTAAATTGCTGAAAGACATTGAAGCGCAATTCTTCTCTTTCGAAAATTTTAAAAAGCAATTTGCTGATTTTGCTAAAAACCGTTTTGGCAGTGGCTGGGCCTGGCTGTATATCACTAAAGAAAACCTGTTAACCGTTGGATCTACCATAAACCAGGATAACCCATTGATGGATATTTGTGAAATAAAAGGATATCCTTTATTGGCGCTGGATGTTTGGGAACACGCCTATTACCTAAAATATCAAAACAAAAGGGCCGACTATATTGATAATTGGTGGCAGGTAGTAAACTGGGATCATATAACAACGAGGTATAACTCATTCGATAAATAAGACAGGCTGGTGAAATTTATCAAGTTTTTTATATGCCTTTAAGATCAAAATTAAACTGCCATGAAAAAGTTCCTCATTCCATTTTTCGTTATAGGCAGCATGGCCATGATTGTGGTGATGACGAAAACAGGCGCTATATTAAAAACTTCTGCCGCACCCATGGGTATATTAGACCTGGAGTTTGCGTACAACACAACAAAAACAACTCCCATTCTTAATTCCTGGGCGCCCGCCGGCAATACAGATAATATTTCAGCAGCAAAGATCAATACCTATTGGGATTTTTTATTCCTGTTCTTTTATGCAGGTTTTTTATTTCTTGCCTGTACCAAAATTGCTTCGGCTATTAAAGGACCCGTTGCAAAAGCAGGGAACCTTATAGCCAAAGCCGCTTTGCTGGCAGGTTTTTTTGACATACTTGAAAATATCGGTATGTTATTCACTTTAAATGGACAGGGCTCCTCAACTATTGCATTTTGTACAACTTTCATTTCTGTAATAAAATGGGGATTGGCTATAATTGCGGTGCTCTATGTGCTGACAGGGCTGCTGGTATTATCTTACAGGAGAATGAAATATTAAACAACCGCGTTAAAAAGCATTTCTTCAGTTCCCTAAATGGACTCAGCCTTTGTGTTAGACAGAACCAAGTGCGATCCAGCTAAAACAAAGGCTGATAAATTGACAAACAATCTGGTGCAAATATATAGGCACTCGTATCATTCAACAAAATCAATTTTAGGTATTTCAATAACTTTTTATCTTTTTTAACATAAAGAAATTTGCGGCAAAAAAAAATGTAATTTAGCCAGTACTCATTTTATAATTTAATACACAAATAATACACACATGCAAGTTTGGAAAGATTACCAGGAAAAAAATAAAGATCGTTTTTTAAATGAATTGCTGGAGTTGTTACGCATACCCAGTGTAAGTGCAAAGGCCGAACACAAGACTGATATGATCGCCTGTGCCGAAGCTGTAAAGCAACGCCTGATAGAAGCCGGTGTTGATAAAGCAGAGATACATGAAACTGCCGGCCACCCGGTAGTATATGCCGAAAAAATGACTGATCCTTCTAAACCAACGGTGCTGGTATATGGCCATTACGATGTACAACCGGCCGAGCCACTGGAGCTTTGGAAAAGCGGCCCCTTTGAACCCGTAATTATTGACGGTAAAATTTTTGCCCGGGGTAGTTGCGATGATAAAGGACAGATGTACATGCACGTAAAAGCGCTTGAAACATTGATTCAAACCAATACACTCGAAAACAATATCAAATTCTGCATTGAAGGTGAGGAAGAAGTTGGTTCGCCCAACCTGGCAAAATTTGTTGCTGCTAACAAAGAATTATTGAAAGCCGATTGTGTGCTCATCAGCGACAGTGCTATGATCAGCCTTGATACTCCAAGCCTTGATATTGGCCTGCGTGGCCTCAGTTATATAGAGGTGGAAGTAACCGGCCCCAACCGTGATCTGCACAGTGGTGTATATGGTGGCGCCGTTGCCAACCCCATTACCATACTCGCAAAAATGATCGCATCGCTGCACGACGAAAATAATCACATAACCATACCTGGCTTTTATGCAGATGTTTTAGAATCATCTGATGATGAAAGAATATTAATGGCGGAAGCTCCGTTCAATGAGCCCGAGTATAAACATGACCTGGGTGTAATAGAATTATGGGGCGAAGCTGGATACAGCACCAATGAAAGAACAGGCATTCGTCCCACGATTGAGCTTAATGGTATTTGGGGCGGTTATACCGGTGAAGGTGCCAAAACCGTTTTGCCGTCAAAAGCATTTGCAAAAATTTCAGCACGATTGGTACCCAACCAAAGCTCAGAAAAAATATCAAAATTATTGATAGATCATTTGCATACCATAGCACCTTCTTATGTTACGGTAAAAGCAACCCTGCACCATGGCGGCGAACCTTACCTTACACCTATTGACAGCAACGCTTATAAGGCCGCGGCCAAAGCCATGGAAACCACTTTTGGAAAAACGCCCATACCGGTACGTGGCGGAGGCAGTATACCCATTTGCTCACTTTTTGAAAAAGAACTGGGTGCAAAAGTAGTGTTGATGGGTTTTGGTTTAGATAGCGATAACCTGCATAGCCCTAATGAAAAATTTGATCTGGCTAATTTTTATAAAGGCATTGAGACCATACCTTATTTTCATAAGTTCTTTACGGTATAGTCCTGAGCGAAGTCGAAGTAAGAGGGATGGACGAGAAACGGTTTTGCTGAAATAAATAATGATCCCGGCAATAAATTGCCGGGATCATTATTCTATCTATTGACTGGCTTAATTCTTTACCAACTTTAATGTCCTTACATCCCCTCTTCCGTCATCAAATTTCAGTATGTATATACCTTTATTAAGCTTGCCTATATTCAATTCTGTTTGCAATGTATTTGGCAAAACTGTTCGTTGATGCAAAATTTGACCATCTGTACTTACTAAAAACAGCACAGCTCTTTGGGCTGAAGAATGATGTTGTATGATAACCTGGTCTGTTGCAGGGTTGGGATAAGCCTGCATTATTTTACCGGTTAAATTAGTAAGATATGCAGTCTTGACCAGATTAGGAGATTGTTGGGTTACCTGTTGTGTTACTTGCGCCAGTGAAACAATACCGAAAAACGCGAATGAAATAAAAAGGAAAAACTTTTTCATAGATATAAGTTTTAAATGTTCTAAAATTCCCCTGTCTTTTAACTTTTCAATAATGGTGCCGTTTGAGATAATTCCCCAAAAATACAGCAGATAACTTTTTATATATATGATTTCCAACTAAAAACAAATATTTATTAAATACTATAATTTAATCATCGGCTAAAAATAGCTATCAGCTTCATTTTTGCATTTACATTATTTAAACCTAAATTGCAGCCTACCTAAAAAATACATGTTATGATTTTGAAATTATACAGCACTGCAGCTTTAATAACAGTTGCCACATTAGTATCCTGCGCAGGCAACGACAATAAAGACTATGTAGATAAATCTATAATTCCTGCGGGCTCCGAAAAAACAACAACACAACCGGCTACCACTACGGCAACAGGTAATACCGCACCTGTCAATACTCCTGTTATTCCGGGTGCCAGTACAGTAAGTTATAACCCACAACAGAGTATGGTTAACGCAGTACCGCAACAGACTACTGCAGCAACAACAACTGCCACCGGTATGAATCCTGCGCATGGCCAGCCCGGTCATCGTTGTGATATTGCTGTTGGTGCTCCATTAAACAGTAAGCCCGCACCTGCACCCACCACCACTACAACTGCTCAGCCAGTTGCATTAACTACACCTCAACAACCGGCTGTTACGATGACGCAGGTTCCTACAACAACTAAAACAGCACCGGGTATGAACCCTCCGCATGGGGAACCAAATCACCGTTGTGATATTGCTGTTGGTGCTCCATTAAACAGTAAGCCTGCCCCTACCACTGCTCAACCTGTAGCAATGAATACCCAGCAACAACCAGCGGCCGTTACTGCAACCCAGGTTCCTGCTCCAACGAAAACAGTAACAGCACCAGGTATGAATCCTCCACATGGTGAACCAAATCACCGTTGTGATATTGCAGTTGGCGCTCCATTAAACAGTAAACCTGTTCCAACAACGGTACAAACAACAGCGCCGCCTGCATTAGTTGTGCCTTCAAAATCTGATAGTACTAAAAATTAAGATCGGTACGTTTATAAAGACGTTACTATAAACATATATATAGAAACCAAACCTCGATCGGTTTGGTTTTTATATATGGAGTCTATATCAAGAAAACAGAATATCTGATTTAATTGCAAAAATTATTAAAATTAAGTTGCTGCTGCTGAATGAATTGGATCACTTTCCACATTATTGTGAATAACTAAAGCCTGTTTTCTTGATTTCTTCAATTGTAAAATCTATTTTTACATCGACTTACTACACAACCTCTACCACATTTACCTATCCTCTGAACAGCCATTTATATTAATGGATTTCCCCCTGACAATTAAATTTTCCAATATTATCCTTTGAATTTCTATCAGTTCGTTATGTGATCACTTTTACAATAAGTGTTGACATTACTGAACGATCCATTTCCTTGTACCGGTTGGTATAAAACCATCGCTTTTGCAAAAGCGTACGTATTCTTTACAGGCAGTTTCTGAAAAAGCGTATGACAAGTTTTTATGAAAGCGGTCAACCGTATTTGAAAATTAATTGTACCACATTAAAACACAGGAAATGGAACATTTTTACACCGTACACACAAAGATAATAGATGATAAAACCTATTATTTTGTAAAGAAGATCATGTCACTGCCTGAATTCAAAGGTCTGCCAGATGTTGTAGTTGGATATGGAATGCACAACATTTTTGAAAAAGCCTGCAACATTGCCGGTTTACACGATAAAGCAACCCGGCAACAACTTTTACAGCAATTGGTAGAGCGTAATAAAGTGCATATACCTGAAAAGCGACATACGGTTCAGATCACTGATGTAAACCGCTGGTTTGCCAAATTAGGGGCAGAAGTCTTAAACTGATCGGGCTTTGAAAAAAGATTTTTAAATTATTCCAATAGCTATCAGCACGATTGTAAAATATCCCCTAAGCCAGTCAGTAATATAAAAAATAAGCCCACCGATAAAGATCGGTGGGCTGTTTACTCAAAATACCAAACACAAACACACATGCCAATCAGCATACGTTGATTGGCATAATTATTTAATCAGGTTTTTTTCCTTCCAGGAAACTGTTGAGCGTACTTATTTCCGACTGGTTATTATCGTCTGTTTTTACTGTATAGTTACTGTAAAAACTTTCTACGTCGGCAATGGAATTGTGTAATTCCATATTGCGGCGAAGGTAAGCAGGCACCGTTTCAAACTCATTATTAGGATCGGCTGCGTTAATGTTGAACGACA
>JBDSGK010000131.1:0-10562 GCA_039919015.1 Ferruginibacter sp. | reverse complement strand
GGGTTACCTCTGATGAGAAGGAGTTAAGCTGATCCACCATCGTATTGATCGTATTCTTTAATTCAAGGATCTCTCCTTTAACGTCCACCGTAATTTTTTTAGAAAGGTCACCCTTAGCCACAGCCGTTGTTACGTCTGCAATATTCCTTACCTGCGCCGTAAGGTTACTACCCATCTGGTTTACCGAATCCGTAAGATCTTTCCATACACCCGCCACACCTTTTACTTTTGCCTGTCCGCCCAGTTTACCTTCGGAACCCACCTCACGTGCCACACGGGTTACCTCCATGGAGAACAGGTTCAGCTGTTTCACCATGTCATTCACTTCTTTTGCGATCCTGGAGAACTCTCCCTTCAATGAGTGGCCGCCGATCTCCAAAGGCATTTCCTGCGACAAATTTCCCTTTGCTACCGAACTGATAACGTGTGCAATTTCAATGGTGGGATGCACCAGATCAGAAATAAGCGTATTCAACGAATCAACACCCGTGCCCCAGGATCCTTTGGCATTGGGCACTTCAATACGTTGTGTTAGTTTCCCTTGTTTACCAATGATGTTTCCTGCCTTTGTAAATTCGAACATCATTCTTTCATTTAAAGAAATGATCTCATTCATGGTATCACAGATCTTGCCGTTCAAACCAACTTCATCAATAGGCATACGAACAGCGAAGTTGCCGTTCTTTACTTCCATCAGTACCTTCAATAATTGTTTGCTGTTGAAATTGTCGTCCGGCCCATTGTCCATGCCAATCATCTGGCTTTTTTTACGGGAACCATTTGTTTTTCCCTTTAGTACCTGGCCGGGTGATCCCGACGCATACTGTACTTCTTTTTTTGGGGATCCGTTTGCAGAACTGGGAGACTTTGTTTTTAGGTTACTCATACGTGCAGTATTTTTTAATATTACGATGCATTTTTAAACAAAATAATAAACATTTTCTATTATACTGTGCAATTATTTTATACCAATACTAAATGTTGTTTTCGTCCTTTTTGATATAATAATTCCACAGAATGTAGAATTATTTTCCCATGTCTGATAGAGAAAACTTTAATATTTGGCGTAATAATTGTTTATGTTCCAGGTACCTTTATTTAATACAATAACTATTCCCTTATGAAAATACCAGGTAAGAATGTTGTTTTTATTGTTGATGACGATCCGGATGACAGGCAATTGATATTAGATGCTTTTTTAGAAACAAATCCCACGATAGACTGTATTTTTATAGAAAATGGGGAGCAATTAATGGAAACCCTTGAAACGTCCGATCCCGAAAACTATCCTTCAGTGATCCTGCTCGATCTGAATATGCCCGGTATGATGGGGCTGCATGCTTTAAAAGAGATACGCAGTCATAAAAGTTACGCACACATCCCTACCATTATACTTACAACATCCACTTTTGCCCAGGACGAAACTTCATCCTACAAATTAGGCGCAAGTTGCTTTTTGCACAAGCCACACTCATATAGAGAATTGCTTGAGATCTCAGCTGCTATTGCCAGGCTATGGCTTAAGCATTAAAGAAGCTATTTATCAACTCTTTTGAAATAGGGGAATAATAATGATATGTAAGGAAGAAAGCGCTTGTTAAACAGTAAACAGATCAACTGTCTGGTAAACGGTATCCCGTGTAAAAGGTTTAGCAATAAAAAAATCCACGCCAGCCGCTTCAGCTCTTTTCCTGTCGGATGCATTATCATAGGCAGTGATCAAAATGATCTTGGAGAGGGGTTTGTTCTTTTTTATCTCCTGCACATAATCAACCCCCATACCATCCGGTAAGTGGTTATCTATAAAAATGATCTCAGGGTCCTGGGTCTTTAAAGCATTAGCTGCTTCTGCAAGTGTGTTTACACAAAATGGTTGTATATGCTTATTTTTTAAAATGCCGCTGAGTAAGTAGCAAATATCAATTTCATCATCAATAATTAATGCTTTCATCGTTAATTTAAAGAGATTCAGGTATCGTTAAAAGTACGGATTTATTTAATACTGGTTGGTAAACTGCAACTTTACTGCCAATAATACAAAGTAAGCTATTGCGATATGATCTTTGGTGTTGAGCGGCAACTTGTTTCCTGTTGTAGATTTGATTCCCCATACTGCGGTGATATTTTACCAGGGTTTGTTTACTTTATATTCATGTGAGTTTATACATATCGGTATATAATTTCGGCAAGTTTTTTTCAGGCAACATATATCATAAAAGAATGATCATGTTAAAAACGCGATTTTTGTGTTACTATTGTATCGCTCTTTCGGGTAAAATTGCTTTTAAACCTTTTAAACTAATTGTATCTTTATAAAAACCAGTTGAATGAAAAAAAGAATATTGATCATTGACGATGATGCAGACATGTGTTTATTGCTGAGCAGGTTTCTGACCAAGAACGGTTATGAGGTTGAAACAGCACACAGCGGCAATAAGGGTGTGGAAAAATTCAAAGCCAGTGCATTTGACATTGTTTTATGCGATTACAGGTTAGGCGATAACAAAGACGGTAAGGATATTTTGCTGGAAATAAAGCAGATCCGTGCCGGTACTATTGTACTCATCATTACCGGCTACAGCGATATCAAAACAGCTGTGGATGTGATAAAAGCAGGCGCATATGATTACATAACAAAGCCCCTCATCCCTGATGAAGTATTGAATGTGATTAGTAAAGCACTTAGTGGAGCAGACAATACCGGCGCTTCAGGATCTGTTCCTTTAGTAAAAGAAAGAAAAAGCCCAAAGAACAGCCTTGATCCTTCCGGGGAATTTTTAGAGGGCAGGGCTGCAGCCACCAAAGATCTATATAAACAAATTGACCTCGTAGCTCCTACCAACTTCAGTATCATATTGTATGGCGAAAGCGGAACAGGGAAGGAAGTGATTGCAAAAACCATACACGAAAAAAGCAACCGCCGGGGTAAACCTTTTATTGCCATGGATTGTGGCACTTTATCCAAAGAACTGGCAGGAAGCGAATTGTTTGGCCATATGAAGGGTTCATTTACAGGCGCACTTGCCGATAAAGAAGGGCATTTTGAATTAGCTGATGGGGGAACACTTTTCCTGGATGAAGTGGGTAATTTATCGTCGGAGATACAGGCTTCTTTATTACGGGTTATCCAGGAACGCAAGTTCAAAAGGGTAGGAGGCAATAAAGAAATGGAAGTAGATGTGCGGATCATTGTTGCTTCCAACGAAAATTTACTGGAAGCTTACCGAAAAGGAAAATTCCGGGAAGACCTCTATCACCGCTTCAATGAATTTTCTATAAACCTGCCTCCATTGCGAAGCCGGAAAGAGGATATTGTTTTATTTGCAGACTTCTTTTTAGCAAAAATATTGGCAGAAATGAATAAGAAGCTGGATGGGTTTGATGATGAAGTATTGAACATGTTCAAAGCATACAGCTGGCCAGGAAATTTAAGAGAGTTTAGAAATGTTGTAAGAAGATGTGCTTTACTTACTGATAAAGGGTATATAACCGCGGCATCGTTACCGTTTGAAATAAGCAGCCCCCGCCATGTGGCAGTACCGGTGGCAACCACTCCTGCACCTGTTCCCATTTCACTTGACCTGAAGGATTCTGCTTCTAAAGCTGAATACGAAACCATCATGCATGTATTAAAAGAAGTCAATTTTAACAAGAGCAAAGCGGCAGAAGTACTGCAGATAGACCGTAAAACCCTGTATAATAAGATCAAGAACTACGAGGATTCCCAAACCTGATCAGCCTGAGTTCAGGCCTATATTGTACTGTCACGTTGAGCTTTTCTAAAAAAAGCATTCATGCGGGCCTGTTACCGGTATTTTTTTTCTAAAAAAATTATGAATTACAAATTCTGCTCTATATCTTTAGCCCGGCTGGGCTATTTTTCTGTTTAATAGTTAGGGCATTGCAGATAAATACCGGCTACAATAAACTAACATCGCTTTCAATTTCCTATTCCATTTAATTTTTTATTGTTCATTAATTTATTAAAAATGAATACTTCTTCTTTAATTAAAGCAGGAATACTCACTACTGTATTGGTGATCATTGCTGTAGCAAGCTGGGAGCTTTACCTGCGCAATAAGGGTTTTGAAACCAGTTATTACGATGACCCGGCTTTATGGGCTGATAAAAGGGATATGGTTTATGAGTCTCCCGGTAAAGCCACCGTTTTCATCGGATCTTCCCGTATCAAATTTGACCTGGACATTAAAACATGGGAAGCCATGACGGGCGACCACGCCATACAATTGGCCTGTGTGGGCAGCAATCCTGTGCCATTGCTGGAAGACCTTGCCAATGATAAAGATTTTAAAGGGAAGCTGGTTGTTGACGTAACTGAGGGATTGTTTTTTTCTTCGGCCCCACCAAATGTCAAAAGGCCCAATGAGAATATTAAATACCGCAAAGAACGCACCCCTGCACAGCGGGCGAGTTTCTACATCAATCATGCGCTGGAATCACAATTTGTTTTTTTGGATAAAGAATGGAATTCTTTAAATGCCCGTTTAGACAACCTGCACATTTCCGACCGCCCGGGTGTATATAACTTTCATGGGTTTCCTTCGGATTTCGGCAGGGTAAAATTCAACAGGCAGGAATACATGACCGATAAATTTTCGGCCGATACGGTTTTGCAAAACAAAGTAAAAGCCATCTGGGATATGTTCAGGAAGATGAGTAAAGATCCACCCGCCAGCGGCCCCAAACTGGACTCCATGCTGAATAGGGTAAAGATAGCTGTTGATAAAATAAAAGCCAGGGGCGGACAGGTAATGTTTGTACGCACACCATCCAGCGGCCCTTATTATTCAATGGGTGAAAGCAAGGCATTCCCCAGGGAAAAATACTGGGACAGGGTACTTGCAGTAACCAATTGCCCCGGTATTCATTTTAAAGACTACCCGCCAATTGCCGATTTTACCTGCCCCGAATTTTCGCATTTAAGCCAGGCCGATGCCATTGTGTTTACCAAACATTTTATAAATATTCTACAGGAAAAGGGCTGGGTTTTTCCCAATAAACAAACTTCTTTTTAAATGGAATTAGCACATTACAAAAAAGCAGCAATATTAGCCACTGTGCTGTCATTGATCATCCTATGTAGCTGGGAGTTATTCCTGAGGGCCCAGGCTGTAGGAATTTCTTATAATGATGATGCCCCTTTATGGGCAAATAAAAGATCACAAATTTATAGTGCTCAACCCAACGCTACCTTTTTTATTGGTGCCTCCCGTATCAAATTTGACCTGGATATTGAAACCTGGGAAAATATCACCGGCGAAGAAGCTGTACAGCTTGCCCTGGTTGGGACATCCCCACAGCTGATTTTGAAAGACCTTGCTAATGATGAAAAATTTGCCGGTAAATTAATTATTGATATTACCGAAATGGTAATTTATTCACGTGACCCCGGCGACCAGGCTAATGCAAAAAAAAGTGTTGATTATTATAAAAAACTAACACCGGCCCAATGGGCAAGTTTTCATATCAATCATTTGCTGGAATCTAAATTAGTTTTGCTGGATACCAAACTGTTTTCATTAAATGCCATATTAAGCCATTTGCCTTTTTCAAACAGACCTGGTGTAAAGCCTGATGTAAATTTTCCGGTTGGTTTTGAACCTACATTGTTTAACCGGCAGCATGTAATGTCTGAAAAATTCCTTTCCGATACGGGCAGGCAAATTGCCATGAAGAATTACTGGCGACAATTTGGATTGTTGAGTACTGCACCCGGCATAAGCGGAGATACTTTAAAGAATATTTTTACAGATTTAAAAAACAATATTGAGAAGATAAAAGCCAGGGGTGGGCAGGTTTTACTTATCCGTCCGCCATCAAGCGGAGAAATGTATGAGGCCGAACAGAAAGCTTATCCACGGGCTGCTTATTGGGATGAATTGTTGATATATACACATACGCCCGGGATCCATTTTGCGGATTATCCGGAGATGACTGTTTTTACCTGTCCTGAATGGTCACATTTAACACCCCAGGATGCAATTGTATTTACAAAAGACCTGGTTCAAATACTTCAGCGGGAAAAAAGCTGGAAATTTCCTAAAAAGAAAAATATATAAAATTATTTAAGCACCACTAATATTTAAACTATGGTATTTAACTCTTATACATTTATTGCTTTTTTTATCATCATTCTTATCCTGCACAATCTTCCTTTTACATGGAAGGTTAAAAAGATAAACCTGCTTATTGCCAGCTATATCTTTTATGCTGCTTGGAATCCTCCATTTATTCTTCTTTTATGGTTGGCAACTGTTGTAGATTATTTTGTGGGTAAAGCACTTTATAACCAGGAGAATAAACACAAACGAAAATTATTGCTGGTGATAAGCCTCATTGGCAACCTGGGTATGCTTATCTTTTTTAAATACGGCACATTTTTACTGGAAAATTTTACAAATCTTGTAAATGCCATGGGTATGGATTATCATCCTGCAAAGCCCAATATCATTTTACCCGCCGGTATCTCGTTCTATACTTTTACGACATTGTGCTATACCATCGACATGTATAAGCGTAAAAGCAAGCCGGTTAAGTCGATGCTTGATTTTTCACTGTTTGTTACCTTCTTCCCACACCTGGTAGCAGGGCCGATCGTTCGTCCGCCGCAACTGGTTCCTCAATTTGAAACACCACGTAAAGCCACGCAACATCAATTGATGCAGGGCTTGCTATTGATCAGCCTGGGCTTATTTATGAAAGTAGTGCTGGCTGACAGTATGCTGGCGCCAACTGCCAATGATATTTTTTGGCCAGGCGGTGCACCACTAAAAACACTGGATGCCTGGATGGGTGTGCTTGCTTTTTCGGGGCAAATATTCTGCGATTTTGCGGGGTACTCAACCTGTGCTGTTGGCGTGGCTCTGTGTTTAGGTTTTGTATTGCCGCAAAATTTTCTATATCCTTATGCTGCCATCGGTTTTTCAGACTTCTGGCGAAGATGGCATATTACTTTATCAGCATGGCTGAGGGATTATTTATACATTCCGCTTGGCGGAAACCGTAATGGCAAGTTCAGAACTTATATAAACTTAATGATCACCATGCTGCTGGGTGGGCTGTGGCATGGCGCCAACTGGACCTTTGTCGTGTGGGGTGCTTTGCATGGCGCTTATTTATGGATAGAAAAAATTATCCAGGACATCAGGAAAGTTCCGGCGCCATTAGCAACTGAAGGTTTAGTCAGTATGGAAGGCCCGACGGCACTGGTAAAAAATAAGACCTTCGGCAATTTTATGCTGGCCATGGTCACTTTCTTTTTCATCAATGTAACCTGGGTATTCTTCCGTTCTCCTGATTTTCATACTGCCTGGCAGATCTTAACCTCCATGTTTTCCAGTGTGCCCAAGGCCGAGGCGTATCTTACTACACTCAGCATCATTAAAGTTTCGGTGATCATTGTATTGCTTGTTGCTTTTCACTGGATGATGAGAAATACAAGGGTATTGGTTGTAGCAGAAAAAATGCCCTGGTGGCTGCTGGGTATCATTTGGACAGTTTTATTGTTGTTGCTGATATGGAGCCAGGAAAGCAGCAGTTCATTTATTTACTTTCAATTTTAAACAAGCTTTCTATTCCCGCAATAGTCATTATCCATTGCAATCCAGGATCCTGCCTTTGGGCAGGATTTTTTTATATCATTTTCCTGATCAGCTTTCCCAGTATCATTAATCCATAATCTGTGTCATCATTCCAGGGTTTACCAAAGCTGATGCGGATGCAGTTTGAATAATTGTTGCCAGCCGAAAATATTTTACCGGGTACAATGGATATATGATGTTTCATGGCTTCGGCACGAAGTTTAAAAGCATCTACTTTTTTATTAAGCTCAAGCCACAAAATAAACCCGCCATGCGGCCGGGATACTTTTGTATCGGGAGGAAAATAGCTGATGATGGCCTGCACATATCGCATGCTCTGCGTGTGCAATGCCTTGCGAAGGCTCTTTAAATGAAATTCGTAACGGCCATATTTTAAATAATGGGCAATGGCTGCCTGCGTAAGCGTTGGACAACTGATGTTTTGAATTCTTTTCTGCTGTTTAACAGGTATAAAGAATTTGCCCGGTATTACCCAGCCGATCCGGTAGCCGGGTGAAAGTGATTTTGAAAAAGAAGAACAGTACATTACCATTCCTTTGGTATCATAATATTTGCAATTCTTTGGCCTTGTTTTTCCAAAATACAATTCACCGTAAATATCATCTTCTATCAAAGGGATATTATGTTTGGTAATGAGCTCAACCAGTTTCTTTTTATTTTCATCGGGCATACAACTGCCCAGCGGATTATTAAAGTTTGGAACAAATACGCAGGCTTTAACAGCAAATTTCTTAATAGCTTTCTGTAAATGATCCAGGTCAACCCCGGTAACCGGGTCAGTTGATATCTCCACTACTTTCAGGCCCAGGCTTTCAATGGCCTGGTTGATCCCAAAATAGGTTGGGCTTTCCACGGCAATGGTATCTCCCGGTTTTGTAACCCCTTTTAAACAGATATAGATGGCTTCCAGGCAACCCGATGTAATGATGATATCATCGGGTTTGATATTGGCTCCCCAGTTAAATGCCAGCTTGGCGATCTGTTTACGCAGCTCGATATTACCCTGGGTATGTTCATAATCGAGGCAGCTGTTTTTTGTATTGCGCAATGCATATATGGCTGATTTATTCAACTTGGCTGCAGGTAATAAAGAAGCATCAGGAACAGCCAGGGCAAAATTAGTCACCCCTGTTGCGGCTATATCAGTATATATGGAAGCAATCATTTCCTTTACCGTAACATCATGCGATAATTCATCCGGTTTACGCTGGTGGGGCAACTCCGGAAAGCGATGATGGTTAAAACGGACATAGTATCCCGACTTTGGCCTGGACTCTATCAGGCCTCTTCCTTCCAGGTGATAATAAGCCTGGAATGCAGTGCCCATGCTGATCCCGTACTCATCGCTGAGCACACGTACTGATGGCAATTTATCACCGATACGCAGTACTTCTTCGGCGATCATTTTTTCCAAACCATCTGCTACCTGTATGTACAAATGGTCGTCTGAATTGAATGTTTTTTTCATGTTGCTAAAATCTGATCTAGTCAAAAATACTAAATCTGAATCTGTTTTATTCAAAAAAAAGATACAAATTTTGTCTTGTGAAAAAGAATTGCCGTTTAGGTTGCCTTAAATAAATATAAAATGAGTCTTATAAACATAGTGGAATACCAGCATCATCATCAGCCGTATTTTGAAAAATTCAACCGGGACTGGATAGAAAAGTATTTTGTGATGGAGCCTATTGATGAATTTGTATTGACCGACCCTGAAGAAGCTTTACTAAAACCCGGTGGTGCTGTTTTAATGGCAACCTGTGATGGAGAAATAGCAGGTACGGTGGCTTTACGAAAAGTAGCTGAAAGGGTTTACGAGTTTACCAAAATGGCGGTAGATGAAAAGTTCAGGCGCAAAGGAATTGCAGAAGCTTTAAGTTATGCAAGTTTTCAAAAAGCAAAAGAACTGGGGGCTGAAAAAGTAATACTCTATTCAAACAGCCAGCTCACAGGTGCTATTAAGTTATATGAAAAACTTGGATTCAGACACCTGCCCATTGTCATTGGTGAATATAAAAGATCCGATGTGAAGATGGAGATCGAAGTCTCCGAATTTAAACCAATGGCTTTAAACTTTTAAACGATTAAACCCTTCTATATGGAAATTATTGCAGACATTTCGGTACGTAAAACAAATCATTCAAGGATTAATGAAGTTGATTTTAACCAGCTTGAATTTGGTAAATATATTGCAGATCATATGCTGGTTTGTGATTATGCCCATGGCGAATGGAAGCAGCCACAGATAGTTCCGTATGCCAATCTTTCCCTGAGCCCTTCGGCCCTGGCACTGCATTACGGCCAAACTGTTTTTGAAGGTATGAAAGCATTCAGGATGCATGATGGCCGTATCAATATTTTCAGGATGGAAAAACATTACGACCGTTTTGTGAAGTCGCTCGACAGGATGTGCATGGCTGTCCCCCCCAAAGAAATTTTTATGGATGGGTTAATGCAGCTGATCGGCCTGGATAAAGCATGGGTGCCAACCAAAGCAGGACAGGCACTTTATCTTCGTCCTTTTGTATTTGCCAGTGAAGCCCGGTTTGGTGTAAAGGTTTCGGAAGAATATCGGTTCGTGATCTTTACCGGTCCTGTGCCAGCCTTATATGTCGATCCCATAAAAGTAAAAGTGGAAACGCAATACATACGTGCAGCAAAAGGCGGTACCGGTTTTGCAAAATGCGGCGGTAATTACGGAGCTTCATTTCTGCCAACACAGCAAGCCCGGCTGGAAGGTTATGACCAGGTTTTGTGGACCGATGGAAAAGAAAATAAATTCATTGAAGAATCCGGTATGATGAATGTGATGTTCGTGATCAATGATACATTGGTTACACCGCCTTTATCAGATTCTATCTTAGATGGTATTACACGCGATTCTTTATTAACCATTGCCCGCGATCTCGCTTATAAAACCGAAGAACGTCCTGTTTCTAT
>JBDSGK010000130.1:0-7746 GCA_039919015.1 Ferruginibacter sp. | reverse complement strand
GAGATGTTATTGTAAATCCCAGCAGCGGAGGTTATATCCAATTAAACCCAACCGGTGGTGGAAATGTCGCTATTGGTAATGTTGTAGCCGGATCAGCAGGTTATAAACTTGCAGTAACCGGAAAAATGATTTGCGAAGAAGTAAGAGTAAAACTTAGTACCGCATGGCCTGATTATGTTTTTGAAGATAATCATCAATTATTGCCGCTTCAACAATTATCTCAATTTATAAAAACAAACAAACATTTGCCCAACATTCCACCTGCAAACGAAATTGAAAAAAATGGAATGGAGCTTGGAGACATGCAAAAAAAGATGATGCAAAAAATTGAAGAATTAACACTCTATATTTTGCAGCAACAAAAAGAAATTGAGGAATTAAAAATACTGATCAAGCGTTAAAAAGTGCAACACATTAATACTAATTTTTTAATAGTTTGTATGAAAAATAATAAATTTATTCTGCTTGGTTTACTTTGCATAATTGGCCAAAATAGCTGGGCACAACAAAAAAATAATTATTTCGATATTGTAAAACAATCGGATGATTATTTTAAAACATCAGGCACAAAAAATCCCGATTATAAAAATTATCAACGCTGGAAATGGTATTTTAGTACTCGTACTGCCCTTAACGGCGATTTGCTAAATACAACCGATTATAAGCAAAATGCTTTGCAACAAATCAATTGGATGACCCCAAATTTAACAGAATCAAATACGGGTGCATGGAGTTTTTTAGGTCCTGATAATGTAGCCAGTACCGATGAAGGAATTGGCAGAGTAAACCGAATAACGTTTCATCCTACAAGTGCAGCTACATTATTTGCAAGTACGGCTGGTGGTGGATTATGGAAAACCACAAACAGCGGCGCATCATGGTTTTGCTTAACAAATGGGTTGCCCAATTTAAATACCAGTGGTATGGCAATTGATTATACCAATACCAATATTTTATACTTATTAACCGGCGATGGCGATGGGTCGGGAGGTAGTGCTAATGGGCAATTTGGGTATGGCAGATACAGCATTGGTGTACTAAAAAGTTATGATGGAGGAGGTACCTGGGTTCAAACAAATCTTACTTTTTTAGAAACTGATAATGTGGATGCTTACAAAATAATTATGCATCCCACTAACCCAAATATTTTATTTGTAGCTACAAGTTCCGGCATTTATAAAACAACAGATGGCTTTAATACTTTTACAAGAGTAAGAAATTTAAGAACATACGACATTGAATTTAGACCCAATAATGCGAGTACCGTATATGCTACGGGTGACGGATATTTTTTTAGAAGTACAAATACCGGAAGCACTTGGGGTAATGGTAAATATCTATCCGGTAATGCAAGGTGTGAAATAGCCGTTTGCCCTAGTTTGGACACCAGAGTTTATATACTTTCCGGACCCTCCACTGCGATTGGTGAATTTAATGGCTTTTTTAGATATAATAATACAGATTCCAGCATAACAGATTTAGCTAATACCCCTAATATCTTAGGCAGTAGTAGTGTAGGTAACGACAAAAAAGACCAGGCCTGGTACGACCTGGCACTTGCTGTAAACCCTACTACTTCGGCACAAATAAATACTGGTGGCATTTACAGTTGGCGTAGTACAAATAGTGGGTCAAGCTTTAGTTATGTAAACCCTAATTCATCAACACCACCAAGTAAATACCATGCCGATATACACGAACTTGCTTACAACCCACTCAATAATTATTTGTATATGGCTTGTGATGGTGGTATGTATGTAAGTACCGATTTTGGTGTAACCTTTGATGCTATAAACACCAACCTTGCCATTACACAATATTATAAGATCAGCAGCTCCAAAACCAATGCAACGTTAATACTTGGTGGCGCACAAGATAATGGTACTAATAAAAGAACGGCTAATAATAGTTCGTTTACCAAAGTAAGTGGCGCAGATGGTATGGATTGTACATTTGGGAACAGTACTAATAATATACATTTTACCAGTGCTCAGGATGGGGTAATATACAGGTCGGGTAATGCCGGCTCATCATTTACCACATTTACCAATCCCGAACTTACAAGTATTGGTTTGGGACATGATTCGGGCTATGTAGTGGGCCAATGGTGTACCCCAATAGCCCTGCACCCTTCTAACGATAATATACTTTTTTTAGGGTACGAACATGTAATAAAAGTCACGCGTAATACCTCACCCTTTGTATATAATGTGTATGAAGATATAAGTGATCGGGGCACGGGTTATCGTAATGTATCGGGAAAAACATTTTTGAAAGTGGGCACTAGTAATGCCAATAGAATATATGCTGGTGATAATGAGGGATATTATACAAATAGCTCAGAAAAATGGAATGCTGTATATAGAACAAATGATGGTGGTGCAACCTGGACGAGTATTAGAAGTGAAGTACGAAGTGCAAAACCACCCGTAACCGATCTTGCAGTTAACCCCGGAAATTCGCTGGATATTTGGCTAACTTATGGTGGATATGTATCGGGCAAAAAAGTTTTTCATAGCAGTGATGGAGGCGATAACTGGACCGATGTAACCGGCACTTTGCCCAATGTTCCGGTGAACTGCATACTATATGGCGACGATGCCAGTAATACAAACGACCCAATATATATTGGCACCGATATTGGTGTTTTTTATAAAGATAATTCACTTGGTGATTGGATACCCTACCATAACGGATTGCCGGCTGTGGAGGTTACTGATCTGGAATTAAATTTTACTGATAATTTATTAAGAGCAGGTACTTATGGCAGAGGCATGTGGGAAACAAGTTTGTACAGTAATTGTAATGCTGATTTAACCTTTAGTACCTCAAATCAAACTTACAATTTATCCTATTATCATCAGGCCAGCAATACTATAAATTCTACAGCCGAAACTTTTGGAAATGGTGTAGAAGTTTTTTACAAAGCGGGTGTAGATATTGATTTAAAAGAAGGTTTTGTAGCTTCTGCTTTTGATAATACCTCTGTTTTTGAGGCTTTTATTGGTAATTGCGGTGGGGGTGTTCCAAGTATTCAAAACAAACAATCAAGTGCAGCTAAAACGGGCTATTTAATAAATTATAAACAAGCTATTAAAAAAGCAGATTAGTTTTTGTAAGTCATTATTTTGCCACGGTTTATATCTCTACTAAGTAAGGCGGACGGGGATTTTAGAAGCTGCCTCAAATTTATTATTAAACAAAAAAAATGAGCTGGATTTGTATGCTGTAAAAGAAACAGCATAATTAAAAAATGGTAAAAGCCCCTGCCGGTAGCTCTACCATGTATAAATAACATTTTCAGACTTAATAAAAGAATAAAAAATAAATATGAAAACAATTAACTCTAATCCGCCATACAACAATTGTGAACTTACAGTACCCACCTGCAACGGCACTTACTTTTTTAATGCCGATGAAATATTGCGGCTGCAGGCAAGCAGTAATTATACTTTTATTTATTTTACCAACCGCAGGCCCATGCTTATGGCAAAAGTATTACACGATTATGAGGCCCTGCTTTGCCATGCTGGTTTTATACGCACACACCGCAGCCACCTCGTAAATAAAAAGCATGTTCTTTTTATTGATGCCGGCGGGCATTTAGTTATGGCAGATAGTTCCAAAGCCGAAATTTCGAGAAGAAAGAAAGGTTCGGTTATGAGGGCATTGAGCATGTAGCATAAAAAATAATGTGTACTTACCACCTGCTTGTTAAGAGACCTGTTAAGCAATTGCAGATATCAATGAATACACCGCCCAGGCCGATATCAAATTAAACAATAAAAGCAGCGGAAATAAACAGACAATGAAAAAAATATTTTACCTCAGTGTATTCCTGGCATTTTATACCAATTATGCTGCTGCACAAAGTATGGCCATTAATACAGATGGCAGTACAGCAAATGCAAGTGCCTTATTAGATGTAAAAAGTACGGCCAAAGGAATGCTCATTCCACGAATGAATAAAACACAGCGTAGCGGAATAGCAGCACCGGCTGCGGGGTTGCTGGTGTACCAGGATGCGCCGGACAGTACCGGGTTTTATTATTATGATGGTTTGTTATGGAAATGGCTGGCTGCTATCAACAATACAGATACCGCTTATTGGAAAACGAGTGGAAACATGGCAACAAACCCTGCCAACAATTTTATCGGCACAAAAGATAACCAACCCCTGCGTTTCAGGATAAATAATATTAATGCAGGTAAATTAGATACGCTTACACAAAACACTTCATTTGGTTTCCGTTCATTGGAATCTGTTGTTTCCGCAGAGTTTCAGTTTACCATCATCTGGTGCATTGGCCCCGGGGTAGCATAATCCATCATGGCTTTCATCATCGCAGCAGAATCTACAGGCACCCAGGCTTCTTCTGTTTTTACATCTGTAGTTGTAGTGGTTGAGGTTGAATCAGCTTTGTTGTCTTTAGTTTCGGTGTTGTTACAGGCCGACAGCAAAAAAATTGCCGTGCAGGCTGTGAGCATAATTTTTTTCATATAGTTTTTTTTTGGAGAACTAAGATACAAATTTTGCCAAAAAATAAGAGAAGAAAAATTTATTTATCAGCATCTTTCAGCACATGCTCTATTCTTTGCCGGAGTTCTTCATAAGGGGTATATCCCCTGGCCACCATGATGAATTTTAATTCGGCTGTTTGAATAAAAACTGTGGGATAGCCATTTACCTGTAACTGTTTCATTAACGCAAATTCGTAGTGAGCCATTTGTTTATATTCAGCAGCATTTAATTTGCTGTAAAATGCTTCAGGCTGTATATTGAATTTATCCAGCAGGTGACGGTAGGCTTCATCATCATCCAGGTCGCGGCCCTCATAATTCAATGCATATTGCAGATCAGTGGCAAATTCCAGCTGGCGTTCAGGATAATATTCTTTTACTATGCACAATGCAATGGCAGGCTTTTCTGAATTCATCACCCAATCACTTTTATCCGGGTTGTTGATATGCCATAAAAAATCTTCGCCAAATCTTACACCACTAAGCTCCTCTACTTTTTTATAAGCACTTTGAATGTAAGGCCCTATTTTTTCAATAGGCATTACGCCGTCACCGATCATCATACCCCCACTCAGTACTTCAATATCAAGGTTGTCTTTATATTCAACTGCAATTTTTTTTATAACCGGGCTGAAGCCGTAGCACCAGCCGCAGTAAGCGTCGTAACAGTATATGATTGAAGGTTTCATTTTGTAAAGGTACTGATTAGGATGGCTCACCCCCAAAGGGTGGCTCACCCGGTTTATCAATTATTTCCTTTTTGTTGCAGGCATGATTTATAAGCAGTGAGGCACCTGGTTATTATACATTTTTTTATAAGCGGTGAGCCACCCTTGAGGGGGTGACTCACCGTGATTACTCCAGTTTGGAAGATGGCCAGTCATGTTGGTAATAATAATCAACCTGGTTTTTGTGTATGTTGATAAAATTATCAAGGCCGCCAAAGAAATCCAGTACGTTCTTTATCATAATAAAAATATTATTACCGGTAACAGTACCGGTATAAGATGAGTGCGGGTATTTTTTAAAATCAGTTACCAAATTGTGTTTTTGTGCATTAGCGTTGGTATAAATAATAGCCTGCTGTAAATGCGCATCATCTTCAATCCTTATTCTTTTAAAAGGCTTTTGAAAAATTCCTCCTTTCCTGTTTCGCTTATTATTGCAATAATTAGCGTACGAAACCAGGAAACTGTTCATTTGCCTTTCAATCATTTCATCAAACACAATATCATTTTTACTATCGGCTATGAAAAGGGCCATTGCTTTAGTCTGCTGTTGTACCGGTAAAGAGGAAATAACCTGAATGATAACCTCTGTAGGGATTACTTTAACAATATGGTGTGTATGATTAGGAATTAAATTGTAACTCCATACTTCAAAAAAATCAGCAGTAAATTGTTTAAATCTTTCTTTAAATACCAGGTAATCTTTTTCCGCGGTGAATAAAGGAACCCCATCAATACTTTTACATACTATATGATAAAATGCGCCTGGATAAAAGGGAGCTTTATATTTTTCGGGAGTAGGCATTGAGCTTGTTGTTAGGGTGGGTCACCCCTTCAAGGGTGGCTCACCCGGTTATTATACTGTTTTTATTGCGGTAAGTCACCCTTAAGGCGCAACTCACTAGTTATTATACAGTTTTTATTGCGGTGAGCCACCCTTAAGTGTCAACTCACTAGTTATTATACAGTTTTTATTGCGGTGAGTCCCTATTACGGGGTGACCCACTAATTATTATAAGGTTTTTATTGCGGTGAGCCACTATTACGGGGTGACCCACTAATTATTATAAGGTTTTTATTGCGGTGAGCCACCCTTAAGGGGTGACTCACCGTGGTTAGTGCGCTTCCAGCCAGTTATCTCCATATCCCAATTCAGCATCTGTGGGCACATCATTAGGTAATGCCAAGGCCGTTTGCATGCAGTTTAAAATGATGGGCTTTATTATTTCAATCTCATCTTTGTGTGCATCAAAAACCAATTCATCATGAACCTGTAAAAGCATCTTGCTTTTAAAATTATGCTTGCTGAATTCTGCATGTATTTTTATCATCGCCATTTTTATCATATCGGCAGCTGAGCCCTGTATAGGTGAGTTGATGGCATTGCGTTCTGCAAATGCACGAACGGTAAAGTTAGCACTGTTAATATCCTTGAGCCAGCGCTTGCGGCCCATCAGTGTTTGCACATAACCATGTTCCTGCGCAAAATGAATGGTATCATCCATGTACTTCTGAATATTGGGAAACTGCTTTTTGTAATTATCAATGATCTCTTTGGCTTCGGTACGGCTGATGGAAAGATTTTCTGCCAGCCCAAAGGCGCCCTGCCCGTAAATGATCCCAAAATTCACGCTCTTGGCCTTGTAACGCATTTCTTTGGTCACGTCTTTTTCATCAACATTAAAAACTTTGGCTGCTGTGGCATTATGAATATCTTTCCCTGTTTTAAATGCTTCACACATATTTACATCGCCGCTGATGGCAGCCACAATGCGTAATTCAATTTGTGAGTAATCTGCAGAGATCAATACATAATCCTTATCTCTTGGAATAAAAGCTTTGCGGATCTCCCTTCCTCTTTCGGTACGGATAGGAATATTTTGCAGGTTAGGATTATTGCTGCTCAGCCTTCCCGTTACGGCAACAGCCTGTGCATAAGAAGTATGTACCCGCCCTGTCTTTTTATTGATCATCAGCGGCAATGCATCTACATAAGTTGATTTTAGTTTGGTAAACTCCCGGAAAACTAAAATGTCATCTACGATCTTATTTTTACTGGCCAGTTTTAATAATACATCTTCGCCCGTTGCATACTGGCCCGTCTTGGTTTTTTTTGCTTTGGGATCGATCTGCATTTTATCGAATAGCACTTCGCCCAATTGTTTGGGTGAGGCTAAATTAAAACGAACACCGGCCTGTGCATATACACTTTCTTCTGCCGCTTTGGCTTCTTTTTCAAGTTCTTTGGAATAGTCATTTAAAAAACCCTCATCAATGCGTATTCCTTCAAACTCCATAGCGGTTAATACTTTCACCAATGGGTTTTCCACTTCATAAAAAACCTTTTCCACTTCTCTTTCTTTTAACTGTGGTAAGAGCACGGTCTTTAACTGTAAGGTGATGTCGGCATCTTCAGCGGCGTATTCTTTTATTTTTTCAGGGTCAACATCTCTCATGGTTCCCTGGCCCTTTCCTTTTTTGCCGATCAATTCCTCGA
>JBDSGK010000129.1:0-18742 GCA_039919015.1 Ferruginibacter sp. | reverse complement strand
TTGTTGGAATAGGTGATGCCCAGTTTCGGGTTCAGAAAAGTATAATTTTCTTTTATTTCCAACCCGGGGTTGTTCCTGAATCCATGGATCCTGTAATCAATATTCCTCAACTGCACATCAACAAAACTCTGCCAGTTGCTGTTCCATTGCTGTGTCCATTTATTGTAAATAGAAAAGTCTTTTTTGAATGCGGTAAGATCATACCAACGGTGATCCATTGGCACAGCCGCCTGCACTTCGGCCCATTTTAATATGCCGTAGTGTTTGCCAACGTAAGCATTATAACCACCACCAACGATCAACTGTGTTTTATTTTTCTGGTACTGCATAGAAAAAATGGTTCCATAAAAATAATTATCAAGCCATAGCTGCCGCACCAGGTTGGTCTCTGTTATGACCGTTGTTCCGTTATTATAATTCGGTAAGCCATAATCAGCAAGACTTTCCTGTGCCTTGTATTGCTCATAATATCCTTTGCCCCTGGTTAAAAAGGCAGCGATATTCCCTTTCCAGTAACTGTTGAATTTATGATTATAAAAAAGCTGGTAATGCGTTTGCGTGTAATTATCCGTTTCGTTATCGTAGGGTTCACCCGGCCTTTCAGTACCGCTGGGGTTATTGGTACGTTCTGTTTTTAATAAATATTCCGCTACGCCATTCCATGCCTGGTAGGTTTTTTCTTTGCCCGAAAAAACATTCAGCCTGAGCGAATTGTTTTCGTTCACAACAGCAGTGCTCAGGTAAAAGGACTTCAGGTCAGACCTTGCACGGTCAATATAGCCATCGCTGCTCAGGAGGCTTAGCCTGCCATCTACCGTAAAATATTTTCCGATCATTCCGCTGCCAAACTGGATATTGTTCTTGAAAGTATTAAATGAACCCACACTGTTATTGGTTGAAGCATAAAACTTTTTATTAAGCTCGTTGGTAAATAAATTGATCGTGCCTCCAAAAGCACCTGCACCATTTGAAGAAGTACCCACACCACGTTGTACCTGGATGCTGTTTGCAGATGATGCAATATCAGGCAGGTCAACAAAAAATGTTCCCTGGCTCTCCGCATCATTATAGGGAATGCCGTTCAGGGTAACATTGATCCGGGCAGCATCTGTACCACGTATGCGTATGCCGGTGTAACCAACGCCATTGCCTGCATCGGAGTTAACAACAACCGAAGGCGTTTGATCTAATAAAAAAGGAAGGTCCTGGCCCAGGTTATTTTTCTCAATATCTTTTTTGGTAAGATCTTTTTTGGCAAATGGTGCTTTATCCCCCGCCTTGATGGCCAGGACTTCTACAGGCTGCAGATAAGCGGTATCATTGAATTTTTTTTCTTTTTGTGCAAACAATACCACGGCAACAGTACATAAAATTGTACACAGGAATAATTTTTTCATCATAAAAAATTGAGCTGAACATCCGGGGGAGAATTTAACCGCTTCGATAATCCTTCCGCCAGCTGGCGGAGAGGCTAGGAGGGGCCTGGCTTATTTCTCCCTTCGCAGGCATTATCCTGTGCAGGTTATCGGGTATTATCTCAGCCTTTTTGTGATACTTCGACAATCCGATAGTTATCGGAACAGTATGACAAAAACAGCACCCCGGAAATTCAAACGGTTAAAAGAGCTTTTGTATCTCAAAGGTATGGTAGTTTGCAATTATTTTTTAAAATAGTGTAACAAAAGCCATTTGTATTACGTACGGGGTAATAAGTATAGCCATGAACCTTACCGTCAAAGCAGTCATTATCACATGATTGCTTTGACGTGGAAGTTTCATCCTTCTTTAAAAATTAAAATAAAAAAAGATGAAAAAATTATTATTCTCCCTGCTTGCGACCCTTTCTTTGTCGGCTTTTGCACAGGAAACCAAAGTGATCAACGATCCCAATGCAACGCCGCGTACATTAAGCGGAAGTTTTACAGTGATATCTGTTTCAAGTGGTATTGAGCTGTATATGACCCAGGGTAATGAAGAATCAATTGCCGTAAGTGCATCTGATCAAAAACACCTTGAACGCATAAAGACAGAAGTGGTGAATGGTACTTTAAAGATATACTATGATAACAAAGGCATGAGCTGGAAATCTGATAACAGGAAATTAAAAGCATACGTATCTTTTAAAACGCTGGTAAAATTAATTGCATCGGGTGGTTCTGAAGTGAAAGTTAACGGCAGTATAAATGCTGAGAACCTGGACCTGGACGTTGATAGTGGTTCTGAGTTTACCGGCGCCATAAATGCAAAACAGCTTTCCGCAGAGGTAAGCAGTGGTGCAGAAGTGAATGTTAGCGGTAAAGCTGATAAATTAACAATAGCCGTGAGCAGCGGGGCTGAATTTGATGGTTATGATCTTACAACAGACTATTGTGATGCAGCAGCAAGCAGCGGTGCAACCGTGCATGTTACCATCAATAAAGAGTTAAGCGCCAAAGCCAGCAGTGGGGCTGATATTCGTTATAAAGGCGCAGCGTTGATCAGGGATATCAAGATCAGTGGGGGCGGAGCAGTTAAAAAGTCTTAAATTTAGAATATAAAAATAGCGATGATGAAGCAGATTTTTTTAGCATGGGTTGTTATGTGTTTTGCAACAACAAGCCGTGCTCAAAATGATATTGTGGTTGATCCCAATGCCTCGGTAAGAATGCTAAGCGGAAGCTTTAGTACCATAAAGATATCGGGTGGTATCGACCTGTATCTATCCCAGTCAGATAATATTGCCGTTGCTGTAAGTGCTGCCACAGAAAATTTTAAAGAAGGGATCAAAACAGAAATAGCGGATGGTACGCTTAGGATCTTTTATAAGGGAGACAAAAGCTGGAAAAGAAAGGACCGTAAATTAAGGGTGTATGTTTCTTTTAAAGAACTGAAAAAAATTGATGCTTCCGGTGCATGCGATATTACTGTTGCGGGCAGTTTAGCGCTTGCTGACCTGGAAATTCAAATGTCGGGCGCATGCGACTTTACCGGCATAGTAAAACTAAATACATTATCCCTCAATCTTAGCGGTGCATCAGATGTAAGGATCTCTGGAACAGCAAATACGGTTGATATTATCAGCAGTGGTGCCAGTGATGTTAAAGGATATGAACTGGTTACAGATAACTGCAATGCCAATGTATCGGGAGCTTCGGATATTAATATTACTGTGAACGCCCAACTAAATGCAATTGCCAGTGGTAGCAGTAATGTTTATTTCAAAGGAACTGCATTGATCAGGGAAATGAACAGCAGTGGCTCCAGTAATATTTCCAGGAAGAATTAAATGCCCAAAACCTATAAGGTTTGCAGCCCGGTTTTGAGCGTTGGGTAACCTTATAGTGTTTGATAATGCTCCCTTCAAACGCTATAAGGTTTTGACATGCTGCATGGCCATGCTGCAAACCTTATAGGTTTATTTTCCAAAAGCCCATATCAAAAATGCCGGCAACTGCCTGCTCCAGGTGGCCTGGTCATGTTTGCCATTGGCGTCTTCCACAAACCTGATGTCTTCGGGTAGACAAACATTTTTATTTTTAATTAATTCGATCAGGTCTTTGGTATCATCAACCACGTCAATAATTCTATCCTTATCCCTGTCGCCTGCTTCTTCTTTACCACCGGCATAAAACCAGTATTTAAGCGCCGGTTTTTTTCTTGATGCTTTTAATTTTTCAAAGATGATCCTGTTTTTTTCATCTGAATAATCCGCAGCTTTATCATCCTTATCACGCCACCAGAATGAACCGGAAAAAACAGCAACCTTATCAATTTTGTCTGGATGGTTCCAGGCGATATCAAATGCAGATAAGCCACCTAACGAACATCCTGCGATGACCACTGTCTTAAATTTACGTACCGTTGCATTCTTTTTGGCAAAAGGGTAGAGTTCATTATTAATAAATGCATCGTATTGATCAGCTTTGTCGCCCCGTTTCATAAAATCCGGATGTGCTGCAACGCCGTATTCTTTCATCCTGTCCCCGGCATGCACACCTACGATCAGCAAAGGTTTTATTAATTTCTTTTTATATAGGCTGTCCATTATTTCCTTTACCCTCAATTGCCCCACATCCTGCCCGTCGTTCAGGATCAATAGATTCAGTTCATTTTTATCATCGGGCATAGGCGTATGGATGATGGTTAATTTAACATGCCGCTGGAGGTGCCGGCTGTACATTTCGTCATCCTGCTGTTTTATTTTGCTTTTGCAGTTGAAAGCTGTAAGCAGCCACAGTATTAGGATAAAGGGGGATAAATAATTTTTAATCATACTCAAATCTACTGAATTGAAGTTTATTATTTGGCAGGGGAGCCGTAAAACCTTAGTTTTGCACCGCGAAGTAGAGCAGCGGTAGCTCGTCGGGCTCATAACCCGAAGGTCACTGGTTCGATCCCAGTCTTCGCAACAAAAATGAAGCTGAGTCGGGCTCATATCCGCCAGTAGGCGGACACGGTTCGATCCCAGTCTTCGCAACTAAACAAGGCTCGTAAAAGCCTTTTTTAATTAAATCAAATAATAGTTCTTTAATTTAAGTTTTATTCAATGTTCACTGTTTATGTTCTTTATAGCAAAGACTATGACAAGATCTATATTGGATTTACATCTGATCTCAAGCAGCGTTTGCTGTCTCACAACGAATTAGGCAAAAAGGGTTGGACAATTAAATTCAGGCCCTGGAAACTAATTTATACGGAAGTATTTCAACTTAAATCAGGTGCCATGAAAAGAGAAAAAGAACTCAAAACAGCAACAAGAAGAAACTTTATTTGGTCTATTATTCATGCGATGTAATGTGGCTCATATCCGCCAGTAGGCGGACACTGGTTCGATCCCGGTCTTCGCAACATATAAGGCTCCAAAGAGCCTTTTTTATTAAATCCAGTTCTTACCGTAAATGCGATGTAATGTGGCGCATATCTGCCAGATAGGACATTGGGTTCGATCCCATTCTTCGCAACAATACGCAGTAAAGCTGATTTTTTTAAAATCTTTAATCTTTAATCTTTAATCTTTAATCTTAAAATTTCACTTTATGAAAAAAATCATCTTAGGAATTATGGTGCTTGCAACCGTAGCCTCTTGTAAAAAAGACAAAAACGATCCAAGTTGCGAAAAAAGTGTAGCAGGTATTGCAGCCAGCTACAAGATCACAAAAGTTACAGTTAAATCGACCGGACTTCCTGAAACGGACGTAACCTCATCGGTTTATAATGCTTGTGAACTTGCAGGTGTTTACCAATTAAAAACTGATAAATCAGTTATATACAGTGAAACTCTTGCATGCGGCGGAAGTGGTATAGGTACCTGGGATGTTCTTGCTGGAGGAAATTTTAGCATGACTTTCGTTTCAGGAAATGGTACTGATTTTCCTAACACAGCCGCTACTACTTCTATCAGCGGTTGGGACTGTAATACATTAGTATTGTCTGAAGTACCAACACCAGGACAAACTTATAATTTCTACTTCACGAAACAATAAGCGTATTTATTTTTTTTAAAAAGCCGCTTTTTAAAAGCGGCTTTTTCTTTTCAGCAAACAGGCCAGCTTAACTGTAATTAAGTGCAGCACTATATATAATACCGTATTAGACCCAAAAAAGCGATATTTTTGCGGGATTGAAGTGACGGGTATTAATAATTTTTATAATGAAATCAGGTTTTGTAAACATATTTGGTAAGCCCAATGCGGGTAAAAGCACTTTGCTTAATGCATTGATGGGTGAGAAGATGGCCATTGTATCGCACAAAGTGCAAACTACCAGGCATCGTATCAAAGCGATACTTACTGAAAAAGATTACCAGATCATTTTTTCTGATACACCGGGCATCATTGAACCCAAATACAAACTGCACGAAAAAATGATGCAGGCCGTAAAAGGAAGTTTGGAAGATGCTGACGTTGCTTTGCTGATCACGGATGTACGTGAAAATACAGATGACAGTCATGCCATATTTTCTGCATTAAAACTGAAAGCACCGGCCATTGTTATTTTAAACAAAGCCGATACAGTAAATGACGAACAATTAAAAACTACATCAAAGTTTTTTGCAGCGCAGCCCTATTGTAAAGAAGTTGTTGCTGTATCAGCATTAAAAAAAACAGGCATTGACGAATTATTAAAAACGATCCTTACATACCTGCCGGAAGGGCAACCTTTTTACGAAGGCGATGACCTGAGCGATATGCCTACCAAATTTTTTGTGGGCGAAATGATACGTGAAAAGATATTTTTATTGTATGGCGAAGAGATACCCTATCACGCAACGGTATTGGTGCAGGAGTTCAAAGAAAAAGCAAGTCTTACAAAGATCAGTGCAGAGATTATTGTTCAAAGAGAAACACAAAAAGGAATTATTCTTGGCGGCGGTGGGAGTATGATCAAAAAATTAGGTACCGATGCAAGAAAAGATATCGAAACATTTTTAGGCAGGAAGGTGTTTTTGGAATTGTTTGTAAAAGTGCGGCCAAAGTGGCGGGATAATGAGTTTCAGTTGAAGGAGTACGGGTATTAAGCAGTGGGCAGTGAGCAGTGGGCAGTGGGCAGTGGGCAGTGGGCAGTGGGCAGTGGGCAGTGGGCAAAAAATATTTAGCTTGTAAAGGTACAGAAAGGAATAATAATATAATAATCATCAGCAGGGTGCAAATTGCCAACTGCCAATTGTAAACTGCCAACTGATTAACATGGGAAGTTATAAAGATTTAGAAGTATTTAAAAAAGCATATGCTTTGGCAATGGATATTTTTGAAGTAAGTAAAACATTTCCATCCGAAGAGAAGTATAGTTTAACAGACCAGGTACGAAGGAGTTCAAGATCAGTATGCACAAATTTTGGAGAAGCCTATCGGAGAAGAAAATATCCTGCTCATTTTGTAAGTAAACTTACCGACGTTGATGCAGAGAATACTGAAACTGAAATTTGGATAAAATTTTCTTTTGATTGCAGGTACATTAATGAAATAAAGTATAAAGATTTTATGGACAGATGTGCAGAGATTGGAAGAATGCTTGGACATATGATCAATAATCCGGAAAAATATTTATAAAAATCTATAACCTGGAGGGTGCAAATTGCCAACTGCAAATTGTCAACCGCCAACTTTAAAAACAGCAGACTGCAAATTGCCAACCGGTAACTGCAAACTGCAAACTGAAAAATGAGTTTCACAGTAGCAATAACAGGCAGGCCCAATGTGGGTAAGAGTACATTCTTTAACCGTTTGCTGGAGCAGCGCAAAGCCATTGTTGATGATATCAGCGGTGTAACACGTGACCGCCAGTATGGTGTGGCCGAATGGGCAGGTAAATCTTTTAATGTAATTGATACCGGCGGTTTTGTAGCCGGCAGCAATGATGTATTTGAAAAAGAGATACGGAAACAGGTGGTGATCGCTATTGAAGAAGCCAATGCCATTATTTTTATGGTTGATGCTTCAACAGGCATTACCGAACTGGATAATTCCATGGTTGATCTTTTGCGCCGAAGCACCAAACCCGTTTTTTTAGTGGTTAATAAAGTTGATAACCATGAACGCCTTATAGAAGCCAGTGAATTTTATGCACTCGGTTTTGAAAATATTTTCTTTGTTTCTTCTATCAGCGGCAGCGGGACGGGCGAAATTTTAGACGCCCTAACTGAAAAGATCAGTGATAAGGATTCTGAAGAAGCAGCAACAGAGACCGACCTGCCCAAGATCGCCATCATTGGCCAGCCCAATGTGGGCAAATCATCTTTGCTGAATGCATTGATCGGGCAGGAGCGTACCATTGTAAGTGATATTGCAGGTACCACAAGAGATACTATCCATACGCATTACAATCTCTTCAACAAAGAATTCATGCTGATCGATACAGCAGGTATCAGGCGTAAGGCCAAGGTACATGAAGACCTTGAATTTTACTCGGTAATACGTGCCATTAAAGCTGTTGATGAAGCAGATATCTGTATGCTGATGCTGGACGCAGGCAAAGGAATTACTGCACAGGATCTTTCAATTTTTGCACTGGCCGTAAAAAAAGGAAAGGGTATTGTGGTGCTGGTCAATAAATGGGACCTGGTTGATGAAAAGAAGACCAATACCACAAAAGATTACGAAAAAGAGTTAAAGAAAAAATTTGCCCCTTTCAGTGATGTACCCATTATTTTTATATCGGTTACCGAAAAGCAACGCATATTTAAAAGCATTGAAATGGCACTGGAGGTATTTGAGAACCGGAAAAGAAAGATCGCCACATCGCAGTTGAATGACGTGATGCAAAAGGTTGTAGAAGCTTACCGTCCGCCGGTAGTGCGTGGCAACCAGCTTAAAATAAAATACATTACCCAGTTGCCGACCTTTACACCCAGCTTTGCCTTTTTCTGTAATTATCCCGATGATGTAAAAACGCCTTATAAAAATTACCTGGAAAATAAGTTGCGTGAAAATTTCAATTTCAGTGGTGTACCGATCAGGTTGTTTTTCAGGAAGAAGTAAAACCAATAAGGTTTGCAGAAACCTATAAGGTTTGCAGTGCAGCTTTTGTGCTATGGGTAACCTTATAGCGTTTTGATTAAGCACTCACCCAAACACTATAAGGTTTTGCCTTGCCGCACACCTTTTCTGCAAACCTTATAGGGTTTAATCAACCCCTCACCCAAACACTATAAGGCTTTGCAGAAACCTATAAGGTTTGCAGTGCAGCTTTTGTGCTATGGGTAACCTTATAGTGTTTTAATTAACCCAAACACTATAAGGTTTTGCTCTGCCTCACACCTTTTCTGCAAACCTTATAGGTTTTAATTAACCCCTCACCCAAACACTATAAGGTTTGCAGTGCAGCTTTTGTGCTATGGGTAACCTTATAGCGTTTTGATTAAGTACTCACTCAAACACTATAAGGTTTTGCCTTGCCGCACACCTTTTCTGCAAACCTTATTGGTTTTCATATTCAACGATCACCGCATTTTTTAAAGAAATTGGCTGTAAATGATATTCAATAAATTTTTCGCGGCTGCCAAACCATTCTAATACTTTTTGTCGCTCCACCTTTGTGTTTGCATTTGAGACGATAGCATGATAGGAAGACCAGGGCCAGCTAAGTATATCTTTGCAATAACCATGATGCACAATATTTTTATGAATGTAAAAAACTGTGGCTGTGTATTGTCCATCTGTAGTTACTTCCAACCGGCGCATGTAATCCATAAATAAAGCACCCCTGCGGTTATTTTTTTTATTGAAAGCCTTGGCATAGCTGTTGAACATATTTGAAAACTGCTGCATTACAAAATCCGGCTGCCAGTTTTCATCTTTTTTACCATGTGGTTTTATTTTTTTATAGTACTTCCCTAACTCACCATAAGATTTTATTTGTAATAAAAAATGAAAGTGGTTAGGTAACAACGAATAGGTAAAAGTATCAGCAATGGGGATTATGTATTTATTGTATCTCTTTAAAAAGAACCTGTAATTATCATCGGACAAAAATAATTTTTCCCTTCCTACAGCATGGCCTGTAATATGATAAATATTATCTGCCAGCAGGGGTGGGTAATAATCCATGTATTTAATTTTAGACAATAAACATAAAAAATATGTTTGTAAAATGCGAGGGGAAAACCTCATACGATTTTGTGTAAAACCTATAAGGCCTGCCTGCCAACCTGGCGTTTTGTTTATATATCCCGTTTTTTGTGTAGTGGGTAACCTTATAGCATTTTAATCAACCCCTCATCCCAACATTATAAGATTTTGCAGAAACCTATAAGGTTTGCTGTGCAGCATTTGTGCGGCGGGCAACCTTATAGTGTTTGTATTAGGCTTTTCTGCAAACCTTACCAGTTTTGCCACGCCTTTTATTTAAGCGTTTTGTTTATACACCCCACTCAAACACTATAAGGTTTTGCTTTGCTGGGGCTCTCCTGCAAACCTTATAGGTTTTTGCCAACCTATAAGTATATTTGTATCAACTTGTAAGCTAAAATACAACAAGATGAAAAAAATACCTGTCCTGTTAATGATTGTTGCTATGGCTACTGCCTGTAACAATAAAAGTGAAACAACCACAACAACCGCTACCGATTCTGCCGCTGCTGCCGAATCTCCGCTGATGGATGCGGTGAATACTGCCGACAGTGTTGGAAAAATGATACAGGACAGCTCCTCCCAGATGATGGACACGATTCATAAAAAATGATTTTGCAGAAACCTATAAGGTTTGCCGCCTGGCTTTGTAAGCGGGAGAACCTTATAGCGTTTTAATTAGATGCTCTCACTCAAACACTATAAGGTTTAGCTCTGCCGAATGCCTAGGCTTTTCTGCAAACCTTATAGGTTTTGCAAGTGCCGGGATGATGGATACCCTCCCCAAAAAATAATCTTACAAATTTCTGACAATCGGCCGGGGGAGTTTTTTTGATCTTCTTCCGGTTTAAATTTTTTATTATCTAATGTATAGCGGGCTATTTTTAAAAAGCATAGCTTCACTTGGCATATTCCTATTGCTTTTTTAAATTAATGGTTTGCTCAAAACCAGCCCCTGCCTTGTTCATTCTTTTTTGTACACAAAAAAATGAAATTGTTTTTTGTATGTAGAATATACATATCTTGCCTGTATCCTTTCGAAAAATACCAAATAATTCATCCTTCGAGGTTCAAGCATTTTATCAACAATATTGTTTTATCATACTGATCAGGAATTCATAACTATGAATAAAATTTACGTGTTTAATATTATCGTAGTGTGTGTGCTTTTTTTTATTAAGGAGCTTTCTGTGCTCTGCCATATCGTTATATCCCGCTTGCGGGTCCAATTATCCACCTGTACTTTTAACCTGTACCATGTATTCACCCCTGTTTTGATCCCGGCTTTTTATGAACATGGTTTTATTCACCAGAAAAATATTGACGGGCCGGATATATAGCACAGGTTTCCACCGCCTGTTGTATTAGTATCATACTTTAATATCATATTACTTAGTAACCAATGCAACCATTATTTATATTATTAACTCTACTTATGAATACCTCCACTAAAAAAAATAAAATAACAAACACAAACTATTTTATGAGAAAAATTTACTTACTCTTATTTGCTGTGGTTTTATTTGCTGCTGCAAAGGTTAATGCACAGGTTACTGTTACAGCAACAGGTGCAGGTCCTGGCCCAACAGTTTATGCAACTTTAAAGCTTGCATTTGATGCTGTTAATTTAGGAACACATACAGGTGCAATTACCTGTACAATTACCGCAAGCACTACTGAAGGTACAACCCCCGCTACGCTAAATAGCAGTGGCGCAGGTTCTGCCAGTTATACCTCCCTATTAATTCAACCAAGTGTAGATGGACTTTCCATTAGCGGCAATCCTGCTGGCGGCTTTGGTGTTATTCAACTTAAAGGTTCTGATAATGTTACTATTGATGGAGATAATCCAAATACTGGAGGGACAAACCGAAATTTAAGTATTATTAACACCGCTGTAAATACAGTTACTTATAATTCAGCTATCAGGATAACCACTGTTAACGTAGCAGCAGCTTTGGATGCTAACAATAATACAATAAAAAACTGTATTCTTACTGGCAGTGCTTCAGGTAGAAATGCCAGTGCAAATACAAGTACTACCGGTTCAGAAAATACAACTTTTGGAATATTGGTTGGTTACAATGGTGGTACTACTGCTATTGATGCACCTATTGCTCATGCGTCCGTAACGGGAGCTTTGGTAGCTAGCACTACAGTAAATAATTTGATTGTTGATAACAATGCAATAAATTCTTGCGCACGGGGTGTTGCTTTTATAGGTGGTACTTCTTCGTCATCTACGGGTATTACTATTTCAAATAATTTAATAGGTGATCAGGCGACTACTTTATCTGGATTACCGCCATATACAACACCTACTACAACAGTATACACTAAAGGAATCTATATTCAGGGAACTAATGCCTATACCGTTACAGGCAATACTATTAAAAATATTTTATCGTATGTAGGTACTACAATGAATGCAATTGAAGTTGCTAATACGGGATTAGGAAGCGGAGCTGCAGTTTTTAATAGTAATACTCTTAATGGTATTGTGAATAATGGTACTTCTGCTGCAAACGGAATTTTGTTATCTGGCACTGGTTGGAATTCATTAAATGTTAATTCTAATACAGTAACTAATATTCAGACTGTTGGTACAGCAAGTGCTTCTGGAATTAATATTTCCGGTGCCCCCTCTGCTGGAATTGTTTTAATGGATAAAAATAGTATTTCAACCATATATGCCAGAAATGCTGGTGGATATGCTGCAAACGGTATAACTATAGCATCTGGCAGCATGACTGTACAAAACAATATGGTTTGGGATATGAATGCTGTAGGAAATAATTCAACAACAGGAACAACTTTTGGTGTAAGGGGTATTAGGTTATCTGGAGGAACTAACCATAAAATTTATCATAATACTGTATCATTAGGTGGCGCAATGTTGGCAGGAGGAACTGGAGTGGACGTTACTGCTGCATTTACAATTACGGCTACTACAATTACAGGTGTGGATGTGAGAAATAATATTTTCTCAAATACAATGACCGGAGCATCAGCGAAACATGCCTGTGTTCAAATACCAACTGGAGCAACTTCGGCTATGAACTTGTTAATTAATAATAATGCCTATTATGGAAGTGCAACTGTTAACTTAGGAATGACTTCTACTACCTTAGTAGAATACTCAATCGCAAATTTTAATGCGGGAGCGACTTCACCAGCAACCAACTGGAGAAGTTATAGTAGTACGTTATTGGCTGCCAATACAAATAATGATAATGCTTCTTTGGCTTTTACAACAGCAGCTCCTTTTGTTTCTTCAACAGATCTACATATCAGTACAGGTGTTACACCAACTCAGTTAGAGTCAGGTGGCGCATCTGTTGGAATATTAACTGATATAGATGGGCAGGTTCGTCCCGGTCCTACAGGTTCTGTTAATGGCGGTGCTACTGCACCAGATTTGGGAGCCGATGAATTTGATGGTGTACCATTAGATTTGACAGCTCCATCCATTTCATATACTCCCCTAACATTTACTTGTCTAACCACTGCAAGAACATTAACTACATCTATTACCGATGCCAGTGGTGTCCCCACTTCAGGTTTTGGTCTACCGGTACTTTACTGGAAAATTAATGCAGGTGCTTATTCAGCAGTTACCGCAGTTTATGTAAGTGGAAGTACCTATAATTTTACCTTTGGTGCAGGTGTTGCTGCGGGCGATATAGTTTCTTATTACATCGTTGCACAGGATAATGCCGCTACGCCAAACATAATAGCATCTCCATCTGCGGGTGCCGGTGGTTATACAGCTAATCCTCCTGCAGCATCAACTCCACCAACAAGTCCTAATACATATACAATTTCCAGTTCGTTAGGGGGTAATTATAATGTAGGTGCAGCAGGTACTTACTTAACACTTACTGCTGCCATAGCTGCTTACAATAGTTCTTGTCTTACATCAGCAGTAACATTCAGTTTAATAGATGCTGCATACACCGAAGCAGCTGCCATGAGTATTAATGCTAACCCTGATGCAAGTGCAGTAAATACACTTACCATTAAACCAACACTGGCCAATACAACTATTGCAGTAACAAGCGGAAGTACTGGAGCTATAATAACATTGAATGGTGCAGATTACGTAACCATTAATGGTTCAATTTCGGCAACTGCAAATACGGTTTGCCCTGCTGTTTCAGCACCAAGAGACCTTACTATTACTAATACAAATGCAGGTACTTCAAGTGCGGTTGTTTGGTTGCAAACCAATGTTGCTGATGCAGCTACTAATAACAAGGTGATAAACTGTAACCTTGTAGGCAATTCAAATATCACAACCTTATTTGGTGTGGGTTCCGGAAGTTCAACCATTGGCACGACATCTCTTGGTACAGGTAATAATAATAACCAGTTTGTAAATAATAATATCAGTAAAACACAATATGGTATTTATAGCCAGGGAGCAGCTTTAGCAAATAAAAATTCCGGAACTGTTATTAATCAAAATTTGATTAATACAGCTACGCCAAATAATGTACAGTTCAATGCGATCTGGGTAGGATTTGAAAACGGGGTACAGATATCTGCAAACAATATTTCGGGTTTAACAACAACAAATGATCTGACAGCAATTACAGCTGGTTTGACACCAACCGCAATCAGTACTACAGCTACTACAGGCAATGAAGTAACAGGTGCAACTATTACTAATAATGTGATTGGTACTGTAGTTTCAACAAGCACCACCGGATTTTCGGCAGCAGGAATTGCCATTGCGTCAGCAGCAACGGGAACTAACCTGATAGCTAATAATGTTATTTATGGTGTTACAGCACCTTCTACATCAGGTGATCTGGCAACAGGTATTTATGTGGGTGGTGGAGCTGCAACAACGCAGGTTTATTATAACTCTGTTTCCATGTCTGGAACGAGAGGTTCAGCCACCTATTCTTCTTTTGCACTTGCTGTAAATGGAACCACACCAACTATAGATATAAGGAACAATATTTTGGTAAATACACAAACCAGTACCGGTGCAGGACAGAGTTATGCAATTGGACTTGCTTATACAAGTACAGTTGGTAACTATGCAAATCTTACCAGTAATTATAATGATTTTTATACAAGCGGTACCTCAGCAGCACTTTCAAAAGTTGGAAGTTTATCCCAGGGATCGGGCACCAATCTTACTACTTTAGCTGCCTGGCAAGCCGAAACAGGAAGGGACGCTAACAGCATTTCTGCCGATCCATTGTTTAACAGTATAACCAATTTACAGCCGCAAACCGGTTCTCCGGTTGTAGGTGCAGCAATAACTGGTACAGGAATCACGACCGATATAACCTGTTTTACAAGGAGTGGTACCACTCCTACAATAGGAGCTTATGAAACAGCAGCAGATTTAACGGCACCTGTAATCACTTATACCCTACTTAATAATACTTTGTGTTTGAACGACAGAACACTTTTACCGGTAACAATTACTGATGCGGGAAGCGGGGTGAATATTGCAGCGGGTACAAGACCTCGTTTGTATTTTAAGAAATCAACCAACGCCAATACATTTCTTGACAATACGAGTGGTACAGATGGCTGGAAATACGTTGAAGCAACTGGTGTTGCGGGTTCTCCATTCAGCTTTACTACTAATTATCTGTTGATAAACGGGGGAGTTGCCATAGGCAATATCATACAATATTTTGTAGTGGCACAGGACCTTGCTGCTACGCCAAACGTAGCCATCAACAGCGGGGTATTCAATGCCACCCCAACAAGTGTTGCTTTAACAGTTGCAGCGTTCCCGATCACCGGAACCATTTATCAATATACACTCTTGGGTGGTCTGGCAACCGATGTTACCATTGGTGCAGGAGGAACTTATCCTACATTGACCGGTACCGGCGGTTTATTTGAGACCATCAACAATGGAGGGCTTTTAAATAATATTACAGCAAGAATAATTTCTGCAACTATAACAGAAGATGGAACCAATTCGTTAAATGCTGTTAATTACGGTTGTGTAGGTTCTTATACCCTGCATATTAAACCAGATGTAGGTATTACTACCGTGCTCTCTGGTACAGGAGCACCCGTATTGATCAATCTCAATGGTGCTGATAATGTAACTTTCGATGGTTCAAATAATGGTACGTCAACTAAGGACATGACCATACGTAACCTGAGCACTACCGGTGCAACGATCAGGTTTATAAATGATGCAACATACAATACTGTTAAGAACACGATCATTGAAGGTGCTGTTACCGGTACAACTAACGGCGTAATCTTATTCAGTACTTCTACCGGTACATTGGGCAATAGTAACAATGCGATCACGAATAATGACATCCGTGAGAGGACAGATGTAACTGCTGTTTTTGCCAACGCCATTTACTCAAGCGGAACAGCATTGGTTCCTAATGCAACAAATACTGTTTCTGGTAATAAGATCTTCAACTTCAACAGCAGCGGTATCAACCTGGCAAGTACTGGACTTGGAAATAACTGGCAATTGATCAATAATAATATTTACAATGCGCAGGCAACTCCATCTGCGGTAACGCAAAACGGAATACTGATCACGGCTGGAACAGGCCATACGATCTCAGGCAACTTTGTTGGAGGTAATGCAGCAGGTGCTTCAGGCACGTGGACGAATACAGGGAATGTTGTTGTTATGGGCATTTCATTAACCGGAGGTATTGCTAACATTTCTAACAATACTATTTCCAATATTAATAATACAGGTACGGGTACTACTGCCCGGGTTAGGGGAATTCATCATACCAGTGCAAATGATGGTGTTGTGATTTCTAATAATCAAATTAGCAACTTATCATGTACAGGAGCTGTTACAGGGGTTGCTGCTAATAACCAGGTTGCTGTAGGTATAAATATATTTCCTGGATCAACATTTTATAATACAACTATTTCGGGAAATATAATAGAAAACATAAGTGCAGAAAATACATCTGCCTTGACCACATATAATATGGCGGCAGGGGTATTTTTAACCAACTTCACCGGAGATTTTACTAAAAATATTATTCGGAACATTAAAAATAAAGGTACAGGCACAACAGCAGGACAACCTCCATTAGCTGTGGGTATCTATGCCAGGTTTATGGGCACAGGTAATGTTGTAAACAACATGATTTCATTGGGAAGTACAGAAAATACCAATACCCAATTTGCCGGAGTAATGATAACGGGTATCAGTGCCGCAGGAAATACACACCGGTATTACTATAATTCAATTTCTGTGTCGGGTACTTCTTCTGGTAATATTCCATCTTATGGTTTTGTTAGAGGAGAAGATACTACTACCACCGCAATACAGACAATGGATTTGCAGAATAATATTCTTTCCATAACGCGTACCGGTGTTGGTGCCAGTAATTATGCTATTGCCACTAAAGGCCCATTTGCCGGTAGCAACTGGTCGTCTAACTATAATGATCTGTATAGTTCCGACCCCCTCAATATTGGTTACTGGAATGCAACCGGGTATGACTTTGCCAACTGGAAAACTACTTCGGGCGGCGATGCAAACTCTGTGTCAGTATTGCCAAACTTTGTTTCCACTACCGATCTGCATCTTGTACCAGCTACCAATTGTCGCCTTGATGGATACGGAATACCAATTGCAGGCATAACCACCGATTATGACAACCAGGCAAGGGATGCAGGTGCCCCTGATATGGGTGCTGATGAATTTGCAACATCTCCTGTATCTACAACCCTGGCATCGGCTAATGCGTGTGATACAAAAAATGTATCGCCTGCAGGAACAATATTTATAAATACCAGTTGTAGCCTCATTGCCAGGTTATTGCCTTCGGGTGGTACTGCTGTTAGCGGCCAGGTAAAAGCATGTGCAACCATTGATGGAGTCCAAATGTATTTTAATTTGGCACCGTATGTTCAAAGACATATTGATATTGAACCGGCTATCAATGCTTCTGCATCAACAGGTACCGTTACCCTTTATTTTACTGATGGAGAGTTTAGTACTTATAATTCTAATAACCCAACCTATCCGCCACTGCCAACATTTGCTGGTGGAGGCAGTGCCGATCCTAACCGGACTAATCTGAAGGTTACTCAATATCATGGAACTCCTACATCAACCCCATCGGCCCCGGGTTTTTATACCGGCACAGCGGTGTTGATCGATCCTGCTGATGGCAATATTGTATGGAACGGAAATTTCTGGGAAGTAAGTTTTAATGTTAACGGCTTTAGTGGTTTCTATGTGCACACCAGCCTCATCGGCGGCCCACTACCCATCACCATTAACTACTTCAACGGCAGCAAACAGGGCAGCAATCATTTGTTGAACTGGAAAGTTACCTGCAACAGTACACCAAGGGCAACCATGATACTGGAACGCAGCGCCGACTCACGTAACTTCAATGCCATACATACTGTGACTGCCGATGCAGCCCGTTGCAACCAGCCATTTGATTATACCGATGCACAACCTTTAGCGGGCATGAACTACTACCGCCTGAAAATGGTGGATGTTGATGGTAAGATCAGCTACAGCGGTATTGTTGCGTTGCTGAATGCTGTTAAAGGTTTTGATATCATCAGCATTGCTCCAAACCCGGTTGTTACCAATAACTTTAAACTGAATGTGAGCAATGCCCAGGCATCAAAAATGGATATCACTATTGTTGATATGCAGGGACGTATTGTGAACAGGCAAACCGTTGCGGTAATTGCAGGATTCAACAGCATCAGTATGAATGCAGGCAACCTGGCAGCAGGTACCTATACCATACAGTGTAACATTGCCGATGATAAATCAAGGGTGATCCGCTTTGTAAAACAATAATTTTTCCTATAACCTTATAACCAGGAAGGGCCCCGCTTGCGGGGCCCTTTTTTTATGCGTGCGTGCGGTTTAAAACCTATGCACAGCATCCTGCGGATAAGACCTGCCTGCCGGACAGGCAGGTTTGCCGCCTGGGTTTTGTGCAATGGAGAACCTTATAGCGTTTGGATTAAAACATAATGCTCAAACGCTTGGTTAAAACCTATAAGGTTTGCCGCCTGGCTTTTGTGTGATGGAGAACCTTAAAGCGTTTGGATTAAAACATGCAGCTCAAACGCTATAAGGTTTTGCTGATCGCAGGGCATCGCTGCAAACCTTATAGGTTTGGGTTAAAACATGATGCTCAAACGCTTGGTTAAAACCTATAAGGTTTGCCGCCTGGCTTTTTTGCGATGGA
>JBDSGK010000128.1:0-2980 GCA_039919015.1 Ferruginibacter sp. | reverse complement strand
ATAAAAAAGGGCGCCTTTAACCCCGAAATCATATTAAGCAAAAAAGATGGATTGCCAAGTGATAATATAATGGGATTATTTTTTGACAGATCAGGAAGTTTATGGATACTTGGAAACCGTGGCCTGGCAAGGTATAACAAAAAAAGCCGGGTACTGCAAAACTTTGATGCCCGCGATGGTGCAGAGATCAGCAATCATTTTTTAAGGAATTTTTATGTTGCTCCCGATGGTGAAATTTTTATTGGAACCAATGGCGCAGGCTTTAATCATTTTTACCCCGATAAATTAACCAGCAACAAAAATCCTTTAACCGTTTTTATCAGTTCTGTTGCGCTGCCCGACAGCGTGATCAATATATCCCGGAATTTTGATTTCACTTTTACACATGCTCAGAATAACCTCACTTTTTCATTTGTTACTGTTGATTTTAGCATAGCACCATTGGTACAATACCGTTACAAACTGGCCGGGTTTGATACTTCATTTATTTATACAGGAAGGCAACGCATGGCCAGGTACACCAACCTTACTGCAGGTTCTTATATTTTTTATGTAGAGGCTTCGGCAAACGGAAGGGATTGGTACCCTGCACCCAACCCGGTGAAGGTTAATATAAGCCCGGCTTTTTGGAACACCTGGTGGTTCAGGCTTTTGGTATTGGCTTTTATTGGAACGGTTGTGTACATCGCATACAAATACAGGATCACACAAATAAATAAAGAGGCCCATCTGAAAGCAGCATATGAAATTAAAATGAATGAACTTGAGATGAGCGCACTCCGTACACAAATGAATCCGCATTTTATTTTCAACAGCCTCAATACGATCAATTCATTTATTAACAGTAACGACAGAACACAGGCAAACCAGTACATCAGTAAATTCTCCAGGCTTATCCGTTTGATACTTGATCATTCAAGACAAAAGAAGATCTCGCTGGCCGATGAATTAAGTGTGGTGGAACTATATATGCAGATGGAGCAGATCCGTTTTGAAAACAAATTCGTTTTCCAGGTCATTACAGATCCGGGCATTGATATGGATACGGTTGAGATACCACCCCTCATTATTCAGCCATTTGTGGAGAACGCCATTTTGCACGGGTTGCTGCCTTCAGATGTTCCGGGTGTATTGCATGTATTTATTGCCAAACAACAAGACAAGATCATCTGTACCATTGAAGACAATGGAATTGGAAGGAAAAAAGCTAACCTGAATAAAAAAGAGGATGGGATAAAAAGAGAATCACATGGTATGGAGATCACCCTAAAACGTATTGACCTGTTCAACAAAGAAAATAAATTGTTTGATGCAGTAGAGATCATTGACCTGGAAGATCCAACAGGAACTAAAGTTGTTATTCCGCTGGCACTGGTGGAGAGTTTTTGATTCATTCAAAAACATCGTGTTTTTTACCTGAACATTGTATGTTGAACATTGAATATTTTTTGGAGTATCTGTATTTAACAGGTCCGTGAAGAAATGTTCAATATTCAATATTCAACGCTCAATACTCAATGCTTTTCAAATTTACCTTATCAATGCCTTTACATCCGGATCACCAGCCAAACTATACATTTGCCTTACAATATTACCCGAACGGCCTGCAACATAGCGGCTCAAAGGTTTTACTGTATAACGTTTGGGATTAGGCAGACAGGCAGCGATCTGTGCGGCTTCGGCCATACTGAGATCTTTTGCATCTTTATTAAAATATTTTCTGGCAGCAGCCTGCACACCAAAAATGCCCGGGCCCATTTCTGCAATATTTAAATAGCGTTCCAGGATAGTCCTTTTTGTCCAAAGGCCTTCTATAGAAAAAGTAAAGAACACTTCTAATCCTTTTCTTAAAAATCCGCCGCCCTGGAAAAGGAAAACATTTTTAGCCACCTGCTGGCTAAGGGTACTGGCGCCCCTTACTTTGTTTGGATGACGTGTATTATACTTCATGGCTTTCTTAATGGCTTTCAGGTCAAAGCCATCGTGATCCGGAAAAAGCTGATCCTCACTTGCAATTACCGCCAGCTTAATATTGGCTCCCATATCGCCATAATTGATGTAGTCCCTGTGTAATCCATGGCCCTTGAAAATACTGCTAACCTGCGTTAAAGTAACGGGAGGGTTGAAGATCATACCCAACAATAAATATAACGTTGAAGAGACGTAAGCAATAAAAAAAACTTCCTTTAAAATGATCGCTGCCTTTTTTACAAACCTGATGTGACGAAGCCAGAAATAATAGAGTAAGCCAACAACAAGCACTACAGCAAAAACGATGAGCATTTTTGTTTTCAGGTGGGTAACAGGAAAGTCGGGTTCAGAAAATTTTCGTATGATAAAAACAAGGAACCAGCTAATGTGTACAATAAAGACCCAGAAAAATATCTTTTTTAATATCTGCCATGTTCTTTTCATCTTTGCCGGTTTGTCCGCAACAGGTTGCGGGGTATAGTGCAATATATAAATTAGTCCTTCTTGTTGCTCATGTTCATATAAACCAATTTGTATTTTTTGCCAATGAGTATTCCGCCACCATTCTTTTTTCCTTTGGCCATAAAATAACCAAGCGTTCCAATCCCAGCAGAAGCAAGTAATAAAGGAGCGCTGAACTTTTCCCTGTCGGCCACATAGATAACGCCGCTTGCCAATGTAAGCACAGCCCCACCGCCCAATAACGCAGCCCCGCTTCCTTTTGTATTAAAATTGGTTTTGGGTTTTTGCCCAATAGCCAGGATCTGCCTGTAATTGTATTTATAATGATAGCTGCCGGCGGTATCAATAATATAAGTACCGATGGTGGTGGGCAGGTAGCGGATGATGAATTCCTGTAAATACAATGTATCATTTTTGATACCGTTGATCAATGCATCAATATAGGCCCCACTTTCGGCAGTAAATGCAATATTGCCTCCGCTGTAAAAAGTTGTAATGAGTTTATTGTGTTTTTTCAACTGGATAAGATCTGCAGATTGTGAGAATG
>JBDSGK010000127.1:0-21707 GCA_039919015.1 Ferruginibacter sp. | reverse complement strand
TTTTTAAGTGACCGGAACTTTTAAGGCCAATTACCCATATAACAATTTTTTATTGTTATTGTATGGGGTCTTGCTCAAACTGCCCATGTTCCTGCATCCTAAAGTTCCGCAGCCACAGCAGATCGATGGTTTTTTGTACCGGGAATTATTAAACTGGCTACAGCCTGTGGGGAAAGGGTTTCCTGTTATCTATTCTTCCATAGCTTTCGTGCTGTTATACACACAAGCCATTTATTTCAACAAACTGGTTAATGACCACCGCATACTACAGCGCCCCAATTACCTAACGGGCATGAGTTATTTGCTGATCACTTCACTATTTACCGAATGGAATGTGTTGTCATCTCCGCTGATCATCAATAGCCTCTTGATCTGGGTATGGTCTAAAATGAGCGGGCTTTACAATGATCCAAAACCCAAGACCGAGTTATTCAATATTGGTATTGCCATTGGTATCTGCACTTTTTTTTACTTTCCTTCGCTAGCATTTGCTGCTTTAATCATTTTCGGCCTGGCCATCACCCGGCCTTTTAAACTGGCTGAGTGGCTGATCGCCCTGTTGGGTATTATTACACCTTATTATTTTTTATTGGCCATTGTATTTTTAACCGATAAATGGAAGGGCTATAAATTTCCGGGCTTTGCGGTAACAAACCCGGTCTTTCATCAGTCTAAATGGGCTTATGCTGCTATTATTATTGTTTTATTCTGTTCCATTATTGGTATTTTTTATATTCAGCAAAATTTCAGGCGGCAGCTCATACAGGCCCGCAAAAGCTGGAACCTCACATTTTTGTACCTGATGGTTGCTGTTTTTATTCCCTTTATAAATGCAACACATACTTTTGAATATTGGATCCTGTGTGCAGTACCTATGTCGGCTTTTGTTGCTGCAACATTTTTATACCCGGCTAAGAACTGGATCCCTACTGCATTACACTGGTTAATGGTAACTTTTGTTGTTGCGATCAGTTACTTCGTCTGAAAATTGAGATTCGAATTGTACCTTTGCGTAGTCTAGGTCATACTGAGATGAAGTCAATGATTATTTACTTAGCTGAATTTCCTGATTATCATCGTGGAGTTTATACTGAGCGAAGCGAATGTATCACTCACTTGTACGGTATCGCAATATTGAGCAACGTAACATCAACACATCAACATATACAACCATGAAATTTGGCGTAGTAGTTTTCCCGGGCAGTAATTGCGACAGAGATATGATCGAAGCCCTGCAACATGAATTGCAGCAGGAGGTCATTCAGCTTTGGCATAAGGACAAGGACCTGGGAATGTTCAGTACTGAAGACTGTATTGTTCTGCCCGGTGGATTCAGCTATGGCGATTACCTCCGTTGTGGTGCCATTGCCCGATTTAGCCCAATGATGCAGAGCGTGATCGAATTTGCCAATAAGGGGGGTAAGGTTCTTGGTATCTGCAACGGTTTCCAGATCTTATGCGAAAGCGGTTTATTGCCCGGTGTATTGTTACGCAATGGTCAGCAGCAATTTGTTTGCAGGAATATTTTCATGAGAGAAGCTGCTGCTGGAATTGCTTTACAGATCCCCGTGGCACATGGTGAAGGCAGATTCTTTGCCAATGATTCCACGTTGGAAGAGATGGAAATGCATGACCAGGTCATTTATCGGTATTGTGATGAAAAGGGCAATATCAATGCTGCAGCCAATCCAAATGGAGCTATTCTTAACATTGCCGGTATTTGTAATAAGGAAAGGAATGTATTTGGCATGATGCCGCATCCCGAAAGAGCATGCAGTATAGCATTAGGTAATGTAGATGGCAAGCATGTTTTCAATCACCTGTTTGGAATAAATTAACAATAATAAGGGATAAACGGTCGTTATCCGGGGATCTGAAGAAGGTAGAATGTCGTAAATTTGCATATGAAAAAAATGTACATGAAAAAGATTTTTTCAGCCATGTTTTTACTGTTGTTTGCAGGATTTGCAAATGCACAGATCAATAACCCGGTAACATGGACCTATACGGCTAAAAAAGTAGCCGACAAAACTTATGAGTTGCACATGACTGCAACCATTGACGGTAACTGGCATCTGTATGCACAGGAAGCAGGCGAGGGTCCGGAACCAACTGCCTTTGCTTTTACCATGAATCCCCTGATCAGCTTTAACGGAAAAATAAAAGAGGTAGGCAAGCAGGAGAAGTCTTATGATAAGAATTTCAAGTCTGTGATAAAGTACTATACAAAAAAAGTGACCTTTGTTCAAAACATAAAAGTAAAAACACCCATTGCAACGGTAGTTAAAGGAACGGTCACATTTATGGTTTGTAACGACAGGCAATGCCTGCCACCCAAAGATGTTCCCTTTGCCATTAACGTAGGCGGCAAATAAACTGCTTTACCAAATTCCCGATATAACCTCTCGGGATTTTTTATAAATAAATAGTATGCTTTCTAAAAAGGTTCTTTTTTTACTTACTATAATTCTATCCGGTTTCCAGGTATCTGTTTATGCACAGGATTCTTCTGTAGTGCAATGGCAGGCAACCGGTAAGAAAATTACAAATGGGCAGTATGAAATTCAGCTTAAAGGAACCATTAGAGCAGGCTGGCATGTTTACGCAAAACCCAACATAGCTGTGGGACTGGAAGATTTTAAGATCAGTTTTTCAGATTCTGCTATACAAACTACGGGTACTCCGGTGATAACGGGGAATATTAAAACCATTACTGATAAAATTTTTAATATACGATCTGATGTAGTTGAAGAAAGCCTGTTAGTCATTCAAAGGTTCAACATTTCGGGCGTTGTACCGGCCAAATTGAAAGCAACACTGCTGTATAATACAGCCAACATCGAATCCTTTATTCCTGAAGAAGTAAAGATCGAAATTGAAATGCAAGGGGGTATTGTTTCAACCTCCAACCGGATCTTAATACCATCCATTGATCTGAAGAACCCGGTGAATCCATGTGGAGGTACGGGATCCATTTCGGGAGATCTGCTCAATATTTTCCTGCTTGGCTTTTTAGGAGGTTTACTGGCGCTGGTTACACCTTGTGTGTTCCCCATGATACCTTTAACGGTTTCTTTCTTTACCAAAAAAGCGCTCACCAAAAGGCAGGGGGTGATCAATGCATCTACCTATGGATTTTTTATCTTTCTTATTTATGTATTGCTCAGCGTTCCCTTTTATTTTGTCGAAAGTGCCAGTCCCGAAATATTAAATTCCGTCTCTACCAATCCCTGGCTTAATGTTATATTTTTTGTCGTCTTCATTCTTTTTGCATTGTCATTTTTCGGGCTGTACGAAATTACCTTACCCAGCAGTATCACGGGTAAGGCAGATGCCAGGGCAGGGACAGGCAATATTCTCGGTATCTTTTTTATGGCACTTACCCTGGCCATAGTTTCTTTCTCCTGTACCGGGCCTATCCTGGGCTCATTGCTGGTAGGTTCATTAACCGGTTCCGGGGGAGCTGTGCAGTTAACGGCTGGGATGGGTGGTTTTGGTTTAGCACTTGCACTTCCATTTGCTTTGTTCGCCTTATTCCCTAACTGGTTAAATTCATTACCTAAATCAGGTGGCTGGCTTGCTGATGTAAAAGTGGTATTAGGTTTTATTGAAGTAGGCCTGGCCATTAAATTTTTATCCAATGCCGACCTGGTGATGCACTGGGGTCTCTTAAAAAGAGAAGCATTTATCGGTATCTGGATACTGTGCGGTATCGGTATCACCCTTTACCTCCTGAATGTAGTTAGGTTCACCAAGGGTAGTCCCATGGAAAGGCCTGGCAAACTACGCTTCCTGTTTGCGGCTGTTTTTGCCGCGTCAACCATTTACCTTGTACCCGGATTGACCAATACAAAATATGCCAACCTAACCTATATCAGTGGTTTTCCGCCGCCACTCTGTTACAGTATTTACGATAACCCGGCAAACTGCGAAGATCTTAAACCCATAAAAGATTACGAAGAAGCATTGCAGCGATCAAAAGCAGAAAATAAACCAATACTTATTGACTTTACAGGATATGCCTGTGTTAACTGCCGGCGTATGGAAGAAAATGTGTGGACCAATGAAGAGATAAAAAGTATCATGAGTGAAAAATTTATTCTTGTATCCCTGTATGTTGATGACAAGAAAAACCTGCCTGCGTCAAAACAATTTACTTACAAAACCAAGGAGGGTATTAACAAAGAAATTATAACCGTTGGAGATAAATGGGCAACTTTTCAAACTGAAAACTTTAGAAATAACGCCCAGCCCCTTTATGCCATTTTAAACAGTGAGGAAATATTAATGAACTTCCCGGTTGGTTATACACCAGGCATCAAAGATTATAAAAATTGGTTACTGTGTGGGTTGGAGGCATTTGAGAAAACAAAGCAAAAATAGTTCGCCCTGCTTACCAGGTCAGCAATCAATTATAAAATTATAGTGAGTGCTATGATGATCAATGCCTGTATGATAAATACGATCGTATCTACTGTTGGTTCTGTTCTAAATTTCTTATTTCCCTGAACTATCATAGTAATTTTTTGTTTTGGGGGGCAAACATATCCCCAATAATCGGTTATCCAATATTTAGTTTTAGTTAGTGGCGGGTTTTATTTAGTAAGCGGAGCATAGGCAAGGAGAATGGAGCTATAAAAAAACCTCCGTATGAACGGAGGCTAATTTGTGTTTGGGAGTTACAGATCGTTTGATCGTCATTTGTGACGTATCTTATAATGCTATTTGTTTTTCTGTCATCATTTTACGCAGGTTTATTAAACCATAGCGCATGCGGCCCAGGGCAGTATTGATACTACAGTTGGTCAGATCTGCAATTTCTTTAAAGCTCAGATCAGCATAATGGCGTAAAATGATCACTTCACGCTGGTCTTCAGGTAGCAGGTCAACCATTTTTCTAACCTTGTCGTGGCTCTGGCCATTCATCATTTTATGGTCGGCTCCGGGCTCAGAGAAGTTTAAGACTTCAAAAATGTCACGGTCGTCGCTGGTTTTAATAGTTGGTGTACGCTTAACCTTTCTGAAATGATCAACACACATATTGTGTGCTATGCGCATGGCCCAGGGTAAAAATTTGCCCTCGTCGGTATACCGGCCACCTTTTAACGTGTCGATGATACGGATGAAAACATCCTGGAAAATGTCTTCGGTCAGGTACTTGTCTTTAACCAATAAATAAATAGAGGTGTAAATTTTGTCCTTGTAACGCATTACAATGGTTGCAAGGGCATTGGCATCGCCTTCCAAATATAAATGGATAAGCTGCTGGTCGGTAAGTGTGCTCAGGATTTTCATAAACTTCTACAGTTTTAGATTGTTAGGATTTAGTAACAGGTCCAAAATGGTGAAAAAATAACGTAGAAGTCTTTAAGATAGGCTTAGACGGCTTTTCATTTTTTTGGATATTGGACAGTAAAAGTAAAAGATGTTTATGGATTAAGTGTAAGTAAAAACACTCAATTTTAAATCTTAGTTAGCATCGTAAATATACTGAATGCCCCCATATGGTATGCTGGTAAACAGTTCTTTAAGAAATATTTCACATATTCAATGTAACATAATTAATGTACTATTTTTGAGCATGGCTACAATAAAAGCAAAAAATAAGGAGATACGGATGACCAAACAGCCCGGTATTTATATTCAAGGAGCAAGGGTTCACAACCTGAAAAATATATCCGTTACCATTCCCCGTGACCAGTTAATTGTAGTCACCGGTGTTTCGGGATCGGGCAAATCTTCATTAACTATTGATACTTTATTTGCAGAGGGCCAGCGTCGCTATGCCGAAAGTTTAAGTGCTTATGCCCGCCAGTTCATGCAACGTATGAATAAACCCGATGTTGATTTTATAAAAGGTTTATGCCCGGCCATTGCTATTGAGCAGAAAGTTATTACCCGTACTCCCCGCAGTACCGTGGGTAGTATGACGGAGATATATGATTACCTGCGGCTGTTATTTGCCAGGACCGGAAAGACGATCTCACCCATAAGTGGTAAGGAAGTAAGTAAGGATGATGTTGCGGATGTAGTTAAAGCCATTGAGCATTTACCGGATGGGGATAAAATATTATTGCTTGTTACTTTTAAGCAACACGCCAAACGAAACGTTCAGGAAGAACTGAATATATTATTACAGAAAGGCTTCTCCAGATTATATCATAATGGAGAAGTGTTTCGGATTGAAGATATTTTAGAACTTTCTGATAATGAAGTTAAAAGCTTCTTTAAAAATTCAGATTCTAAAAGCCCCCCTTGGGGGGGTGGGGGGGCTTTCCTATTGATTGACAGGCTGGTTGCAAAAAGTTTTGATGAAGATGATAAACACCGCATTGCTGATTCTGTGAATACTGCTTTTTATGAAGGTGAAGGCGAAATGTATGTAGAGATCAATAAAGAAAAGCTGCTGCACTTTTCCAACAAATTTGAAGCAGACGGAATTTTATTTGAAGAGCCGGTGCCGAATTTGTTCTCATTCAACAATCCATTCGGTGCCTGTCCAACCTGCGAAGGCTTTTCGCAAATTTTGGGTATTGATCCCGACCTGATCATCCCGGATAAAAGCTTGAGTGTTTATGAAGGCGCCGTTGCTCCATGGAAAGGCGAGAAGCTTGGGTTATGGAAAGAACGGTTCATTACGGCAGCAAAGAAATTCAACTTTCCCATTCACAAAGCGATCATAGATCTTTCCGAAAAACAATTAGCTGATCTGTGGGAAGGCAATGAATACGCAAACGGCATCAATGATTTTTTTAAAGAGGTAGAACAGAATTTATACAAAGTACAGTACCGTGTTTTATTGAGCCGCTACCGTGGCCGCACCCTATGCACAACATGTAAAGGATATCGTCTTCGTTCCGAAGCACTGTATGTAAAAGTAGGGGGCATGCATATCGGGCAGTTATGCGAATTGCCGGTAAAAGATCTGTACACCTGGTTCGAAAAATTAAAACTGAGTGCATATGATCAACAGGTGGCCAAAAGAATTTTAATTGAGATCCACAACCGAATAAAAACATTGCTGGATGTTGGACTCGGCTATCTTACTTTAAACCGTTTGGCAAATTCTTTAAGCGGTGGAGAGAGCCAGCGCATTCAACTCACCCGCAGCCTGGGCAGTAATTTAACCAACTCACTATATATCCTTGATGAACCCTCTATTGGTTTACACAGCCGTGATACGGAAAGGCTGATCAAAGTTTTAAAAGAGTTAAGAGACCTGGGGAATACGGTGGTAGTAGTGGAACATGATGAAATGATGATGAGGGAAGCCGATCATATCATTGACATGGGACCGCTGGCAAGCCATTTGGGTGGTGAGGTAGTGGCTGAAGGGAATTATGAAGAGATCATACATAATGAAGAGAGCTTAACGGGTAAATATTTATCGGGCCAATTAAAAATTGAAGCACCCAAACAATTGCGCAAATGGAACCGGTCTGTAAAACTCGAAGGTGCCCGTCAGAATAATTTAAAAAACCTGTCAGTTGAATTTCCATTACAGGTTTTTTGTGTGGTTACGGGTGTAAGTGGCAGCGGCAAAACTACGCTGGTCAAACAAATTCTATATTCTGCTTTGCAGAAACTGAAAGGTGAGTTCATTGAAAAAGCAGGTTTGCATAAATCGATCAGCGGCGATATTGACTTTATTGCACAGGTTGAAATGGTTGACCAGAACCCGATCGGGAAATCATCCCGCAGTAACCCGGTTACTTATATTAAGGCCTATGATGAAATAAGGGACCTGTACAGCAAACAACCTTTAAGTAAAATGCGTGGGTTCATGCCAAAGCATTTTTCATTCAATGTAGATGGCGGCAGGTGTGATGCCTGCAAAGGAGAAGGTGAACAAACCATTGAAATGCAGTTTTTGGCAGATGTACACCTTACCTGCGATGTTTGTGGCGGCAAACGTTTTAAAGAAGAAGTGCTGGAAGTAAAATACAAAGACAAAAGTATTCATGATATACTTGAAATGAGTGTTGATGAAGCCATTGAATTTTTCACCTCCTCCTTTGGGGGAGGCTGGGAGGGGGCCGGCGCTGATAAGAACGGTGTTGATGTGGCAAAAAAAATTCAACCGCTGAGTGATGTGGGATTGGGTTATGTAAAACTGGGGCAATCATCCGATACATTATCAGGAGGAGAAGCGCAACGGGTTAAACTGGCTTCGTTCCTGGGCAAGGGTAAAACACAGGGCAGTATCTTATTTATTTTTGATGAGCCTACAACGGGGCTTCATTTTCATGATATCAAAAAATTGCTGGCATCTTTCAATGCACTCATCGAACAGGGCCATACCATACTGGTCATTGAACATAATACTGATGTGATCAGGTCGGCCGATTGGGTAATTGACCTTGGACCGGAGGCAGGCGATGCAGGAGGTAACCTGGTATTTGCCGGTAAGCCTGCCGACCTGGCAAAATGTAAGGAAAGTTATACGGGAAAGTTTTTATAAATAAGATGTTCCTCGTGTCTCACCGACCGCAACCTGCCTCCCTGGTCGGTGTCTCACCAACCAGAATCTTTCTCTTTGCCTCCCTGGTCGGTGTCTCACCGAACAGAATCTTCTTCCAATCAGGGTAATTTCATACCAGTGGCATCGTAATTCATATACCGAACTAAATGAGGTTTGTTTTGGACGATAACAATTAAGGAAGTATTTTAAAAATATGTTCCGGTCGGTGAGACACCGACCAGGGAGAAGAGAATTCAGCTTCAATTCATGGTCGGACGGGGACTTCGGACCATGTAAAAACATTACTGTTCTTTTGCGACAGGCTTTGCCGGCAATTCCCGCTTTACATTCTGGCCGATCGAAGAAGGCATCAAAACAGGTTGTATTATTTTTTCGGATTTACCCTCCATTATTTTTTTTTGCTCATCAGTAAGCGGTTTAGCGGGTTGGGTACCATCAATAACTTTTAGTACAGGTTTTGGCTCTTCCGGATTTTTGATATTTTCATCTGTTTTTAATGCAGACGCCGGTTTAACCACGAGTGCCGGTACTGGTGAAGTTACCGGTTTTACCGGTGTAACTATTGCTTCCTGGGCATGCAATAAAGTTGTTGCACAAAGGCTGAGCGTAAAGAGGAAAAATGATTTTATAATTTTCATAATTATTATTTTAAAATAAACGATAGTTTTTTTGTTTAGTTTGTTACTGTGATATAAAGAGAATACCCTGCTGTTGCTGTACTGGCAGCTCCTGCTATATTAGCATAAGTAACCCTAACAGTATTTACCGCAAAGACTCTTGCATAGCCAATTATTACTCCTGTAGGTAAAACGGTGCTTGGGGAAATAGCAACAGATCCACCTGGTTGTGCATTTGTAACAGTATAATCAACTGCAAAAGTACTATTAGCAGCTACTCCTGGTATTGTAATTGTTGATAAAGTCTGTTTAACAACCTGGGTCAACACTGTTCCATTAGCTCCCAATTTAAAATCCCCCGCTACATCAAGCCTTGCAGTAGGTGTAGTTGTACCAATACCTACATCTACAAGTGTATTACCCAGTATCAAAGAATTGCTTTGCGCAACACTAGCATTATAACCTATAGCTGTTGCATTGGTGAGGTTACCAACTGTGGGATTGGCAAGGAAGCCAATAAAAGTGTTGTTTGTACCCGTAGTATTTGCTGAACCTGTATTAGACCCAATACCTACATTGCTACTGGCACTGGTATTAAACAATGCCCCTGCACCCAAAGCCGTATTATTATCGCCACTGGTCCCTGCACCCATAGCGTAATTTCCTATAGATGTATTTGATGTGCCTATGGTGTGGGCAAGAAAAGACCATGACCCCATGACCACATTTTGTGTCCCGCTGGAAAGGCTTTCAGCAGCACGGTCACCAAAAGCATTATTATAGCCACTGCTGCTGTTGTTATAACTATACAATGCATTCCAGCCAAAGGCCTGATTGTAATGCGCCCCGGTGTTTGTAAACAGTGCCCCGTTTCCAACAGCCGTATTAAGGTTACCGCTTGAATCGTTCTGCATAGCGGCGTATCCTAAAGCAACATTATTGCTGCCATTAGCTATCCTCCACATAGAATAAGCCCCAAGCCCTGTATTGTAGTTACCGGTATCTGCAGCATAATTGTTCCCTGGAGCCCTTTCACCAAAACCCGAATAGCCGCCAATAAAAGTGTTGAAGGATTCCTTTTGATAATAACCAGCATTGATACCAACACCGGTATTTATAAATCCTGTTTTGTTATTTCTGAATGTAGACGTACCCACACCCGTATTGTAATAGCCGCTGCTGTCCTGCTCCAGTGACGAAGCACCTACAGCTGTTGAGTAAGTAGCGCCATCCCGCTTATGGAATACAAGCGAGTTATAACCTACAGCGGTATTGTAATCACTGCCAACATTCGTCTGCATTGAATTTAATCCAACGGCCACATTATAGTTTCCACTGGTATCATCTCTTAATGCGTCTCTGCCAAGGGCAGTATTGCCAAGACCTGATCTTATATCTGTAAGCGCCAGGTAACCAACACCGGTATTTGAATGTCCGGAACTTAAGCCTGCAGCACCTTCACCGGCATAACTGCCAACGAAAGTATTATTCCCACTGGTTACATTAAAACCTGTATTGATACCTACACCTACATTGTCGGAGCCGGTAACATTGTTTCTAAAGGATGATGTCCCCATCACTGTATTTTCACTACCGGTAGTTGTTGTTTCCAGGGCGTGATAGCCCACAGCGGTATTCCACACTGTATTACCTAATTGTCGACCGGCGTAAGCCCCTACAGCTATATTGCCCTGGTTTCTTACCTGTGTTAATGATTTGTAACCCACGGCAACATTGTCGAATAAACTAGCCAGATCGCTTTTTGCATTACCCATAGCACTATCACCAATCGCAACATTGTTAAATGTATTATTACCATTACCAGCATTTGCTAAACTTTGGGCGCCAACTGCCACATTAGAAATACCGGGGCTAAATGCCATAGCACTATCACCAATGGCTGTGTTTCTACCATTAAGAAGACCAGTATAATCCCATGATACTCCGGCAGCATCCGTTTGTGCCAATGCTCTAAAGCCCAGTGCAGTATTTTTACTGGAAGCAAATGCACCAGCACCTGCATAAGTACCAACCATAGCCCCTTCTTTTCCTCTGTATGTGCTGTAACCTAAAAATAACCCTGCTCTGTAGCCTACAGCTACATTACTATCTACTCTATTATAGTAAAGGGATTGGGCACCTAAAGCAACTGTTGCGCTGGCACTATCAGCTGTAAATGACGATTGAAAACCTAATGCTACATTTCTTACACCAGTAGAGTCATTTCTTAATGCACTTGCACCCATAGCCGTATTATAATCGGCCCTTATTAACCTGCCGGCGTCATTACCAACTGCTGTATTATTACTACCAGTGGTACTTTCATACATGGCTGCATTACCTACAGCCACATTATTAATGCCCGTTTTATTCGCGGTCAATGAATAGCTACCCACGGCTGTATTTGCAGTTCCGGTAGTGGTGCTATCCATACTTGAATAACCAATAGCCGTATTGGGGTAAGTGCCGTTTGCATTTCTTAAAGCCCTGGTTCCAACGGCCACATTGGCACTACCGGTGGTATCGGAGTATAGTGCATACTCTCCAACAGCAACATTCCATGGATTGTTCCTGTGACTGTATAGTGAATAAGCTCCCAAAGCTGTATTTTCACTGGTATTCCTGGCAAAGTACATGGACTGGTAACCAACTGCAACATTGAATGTTCCGGTAGTATCATTATACAATGATTGTGAGCCCACGGCAGTATTGGCAGAACCGGTGGTATTAAAGTATGCGCTAAAATGTCCTAAAAAAGCATTATTGGTTCCCGTTGTATTCCTTATTCCCGCCGTAGTTCCAAAAAAAGCATTCCCCTGTCCTGTCGTGGTATTTTCTCCGCTCCAGGAACCTACAAAAGTATTATTGTTACCAATAGATCTTACGCCGCTACGATAACCTATAAACACACCGGCCTGGCTATTACTGAGATTTGACCCGGCCGAATCACCGATGGAAATATGGCCCACACCAATGTCGTTACCTGCCCCACGGCCAATCGAGTAATTTAAACGACTACGGTCAAACTTCCCAAGCCTTTCATTATTTACCCTAAAATTGATGGGTATATTATCAATATTACCCAGGAAACTTGTTGCGTCAGTCAAACCTGAATTACCATGTGTTTTCCAGTTGATGGTATCCATCAGCGGGCTGTTATTAGACAGCCATACCCATTGGGTTCCATTGTAATAATGAAAACCAATACTGTCCGGCACAGTCTGGTAGATTAATAATCCCGTTGCCGGTGTGACAATGGCATTTTTCTGGGTTTTATCCATACGGGGAATGAGTACACCCTTGGTTGTACTTGTTACATCAAGTATGGCGCTGGGGTCAGCCGCGGCACCTGTTGTGTTTATACTTAATGATTGCGAAGAAGCGGTGAAATGTAAAGCGCCTGCAATACAAATTGCACACACTACACGTAAAAATTTAGCCATAATAGTAGTTATAAAAAATTAAAAATCAGCCTAAGGTTACGAGGTTATATAGGAAATGGTACTGTTTTACAGGAATTGGATTTTGGGCAGGAATTTATTAGGAACTGTTAAATTATAAAATATTATTTAACCAGCTAGTGTTTTGGTAAAAAAAATTACCAACACAATAGGTATGTACCCGCTATAGGGTATGTATTTCGCAGGATATTAAAGTTTAGGATATTTTTCTCCCTGGTTGGTGTCTCACCGACCAGACTCTGCTTCCAATTAGTAATTTATCTTTAATACATTGGCAGCAACAATTTCATAATAAGGCATCGTAACTCTTATCCCGGACTAAATGAGGTTTTTCTCCTTTGTTGGTGATCCTCCGGCCAAAATTACTTCCAATTAGTAATTTATCTTTAATACATTGACAAGAGTAATTTCATACCAGGGGCATCGTAATTCTTATACCGAACTAAATGAGGTTTATTTTTGGACGATAACAATAAAGGAATGGATTCACCTGTTGAGAACCGATGAGTACAAAGCAATAGTTATGGAAAGCCTTACCTGGCTCTGCAAAAAGGAACTGGTAAGGGTATATGGGTATGTGATTATGCCGAATCATATTCATTTACTTTGGGAGCAATTAAAAATGAATGGAAAAGAATTCCCGAAAAATAGTTTTGAAAAATACACCGCCCATAAATTCCGTAAAAAACTAATGAACGAAAATGCAGAAGAACTGGAAAAATTTAAAGTACCTGCAAAAGACAGGGAATATAATTTCTGGCAAAGAGATCCACTGGCAGTTTTAGTATTCAGCAGGGAGATGGCTTCACAAAAATTGACCTATATGCATTTTAATCCATTACAGGAACATTGGCAACTTTGTAGATTGCCTGATGATTATCGTTTTTCATCCGCTTCTTTTTATGAAAATAACAATGATGAATTGGGGATACTGACGCATTATATGGAAGTATTTTAGAAATTACTTTCCGGTCGGTGGGACCCGGCCAGGGAGAAGGAAATTACGTTCCGGTCGGTGGGACACCGACCAGGGAGAAGTTTTTCATCCGCATCTTTTTATGAAAATAACAATGATGAATTTGGGATATTGACGCATTATGTGGAAGTATTTTAGAAATTACGTTCCGGTCGGTGGGACCCGGCCAGGAGAAGGAAATTACTTTCCGGTCGGTGGGACACCGGCCAGGGAGAAGATATGGAAGTATTTTAGAAATTACTTTCCGGTCAGTGGGACCCGGCCAGGGAGGAGAAATTACGTTCCGGTCGGTGGGACACCGACCAGGGAGAATACCAGGGGCATCATAATTCTTATACCGAACTAAATGAAGTTTATTATGTTCCGGGTAACGCATTATGTGGAAGTATTACGTTCCGGTTGGTGAGACCCGACCAGGGAGAACATTGGTTGGGAAACCGACCAGGGAGAAGGACAGTGAGGTTCCCGAAACTACCTCAAACGATTACTTTCCTTTAGTAGTTTCGAATCTTTATTTATTCCCATGACGGCCAAAACAAAAGCCAGGACAATAATGCTGTGTAAAAGGGCGGTTAAGGAATAAGTGCCATTTGTAAAGCTGCTTACTTCACGGTAGTATAAAAATATCAGTAGAGCCTCCAGTAAGATCCCCAGGAAACAAAGCCTTAATTGCAATGTCCTTTTTTTATACAAAAAAATGGTGACCAGTGCCAGCACCCCAACAGCGATGGTGGTGATCATCAGTAAAAAATTTTCAGTGCCATTTAATTCATAAGAGACCAATCCCTTTGCATTGGTGCCGCTATAATAAGGAAATTTTAAGCCTGCAAAAGCACAGGCTGCCGCCAGTAATAACCAGAGTGATTGTATGCGTTGTATCATGATCTCTTTCTTTGCACCGAAATTAAATGAAATAGGGCATACAACAAAGCCCCTGGCAAAAGGGCCTGTTGTATGAATGCTCTATACGCTGTATGGTATTAGTTCTGCTGTTGTTGAAGGACCGCTGTTTTTTGTGCCGGTTTAACCGGTGCTGTTGGGGCTGTATTGCTGTTCGGCGATGGTATTACCGGTGCCCGGTTAACAGCGCTTTGCCTGGTATCAGCTATTATTACAGGTGTTGGTATGATATTTTGAGAAGGCGCCTGCTGTGGTTTTATTTTTTCATTTTTTTCATCTGCTGCCACAGGCTTATCAGTGCTTTCTTTTAATAGAGGCTGTTGCTGCGGCTTGGCGCTACCGGTAAGATCAGGGTTTGGCTTTGTATCAGGACCGCTGACAGGTAAAGTTGAGGCAATTGGTTTTGCGATTTCTGTTTTTACTTCCTGTGCCTGTTGTGCAAATATTACTGTGCTAACAAATATGGTTATGGCAAGCAGCAAAATTGTTTTTATAATTTTCATGATTATTTTTTTATTTTTTTATTTAATCTATTATCTGATAACGGTTACATAGAAACTTTTACTCTGTGCGGCAATACTGGCTGCAGTTCCATTGGTAAACCATACTGTTACAGCATTAAGTCCAGTTACCCTTGCATATGATTGTACTGTACCTGTCGTGTACGGACCTGTAGGATTAACTATTACGGAACTGCCTATGTCTGCACCGGTTACGGCAAGGATGATACTTACTTCAGCATTAACGGCTATTAAGGGGATAGTAGTTGCTACAGTAGTTACTTTGATCACTTCGGTCAGTACAGTTCCAGTTATTCCTAATTTAAAGTCTCCAACTACATCCAGCCTCGCAGTAGGGGTTGTAGTTCCTATACCTACATTACCGGTATTATCTATGACCATTCTTGTAAAGTTACCTCCCGTTCTTAACTGCATGCTACTATCTGGCCTGAAGATAATCCCACCTTTGATAGAAGTGGCTGCATTGCCCGAAAGTATTCCGTTCTCACTCGCTGTTGGATTAGACAAGGTTACATAAGAAGTTGCATTATCTTCAATTATCACTTCACTGTTGCCATTATATGTACCACCACTTACTCCATTTCTTACAATATGCAACCGGGCATTGGGAGAAGATTCATTTATGCCCACATTAACTCCATTTCCTAATACCATGGAATTGTTACTTGCAACCTGTGTATTCCACCCAATTGCAGTTGCGTTTGTGATCCCGACACCAACCACATCCGCATCATATCCAATTAGCGTGTTAAAAGTGCCAGATACATTTGCATTACCTGACTGGTAACCTACGGCTGTATTGCCACTTCCGCCCTGGTTAGCCTCCAGGGCACTTGTACCTACGGCCACATTATTATTTCCAGAAGTATTATTCCTTAAAGCAAAATGGCCAATGGCTGTCATGTTGCTGGCTGTATTAAAAACCAAAGTACTATCGCCCACAGCCACATTATTGCTACCTGTTTGGCCGTTCAGCATGGAACGTACACCCACGGCTGTATTATTACTACCCGTACGGTTGGCATATAGTGCACCCATACCAATTGCAGTATTTGTTCGGCCTGTATTATTATATACAAGTGATTGGCCACCTATGGCAGTATTTTCAATACCGGTAAGGTTGGTTCCGCTAAATCCTGCACCTGCATTCACCCCCAAAAACGTATTTTCCCGTCCACGGTTATTATACCCTGACTGGTACCCAATGGCTGTCACGTTATCCACACTATCCATTAAAGCAGCAGCATAAAATCCCATTACGGTATTATAACGTGCCAAATTGTAAGTAGCAGCATCGCCGATCATGGCTCCCCGGCCTACTGCCGTATTACCATAGGAACTGTCAAAAAATTCTGCGGCCCCAACGCCAATGGCAGTGTTTTCGCTGCCCCGTATATTATACCGTAACGAACGCCAACCCATAGCCGTATTAAGTGCTCCCGCGGTGTCTGAGATCATAGACTCATAACCCATCGCTGTATTATAGTCGTTGATCTTATGATTATACATGGCATTGGTACCTACTGAAGTATTACCAACGCTATTGCGGTTATTGCGCAAGGCACTGGTTCCTAAACCTACATTATAAAATCCGGAGGTATCCTGCTCCAGCGAAGAATTACCCAATGCCACATTATAGCTTGAGCCTGCCCGCCTGTGATTTAATAAACTGAAATTACCCACTGCCACATTATTACTTCCATCATCATTACTGTACAATGCCTGGATACCCAGCGCAATATTATTAGCGCCGCTTATGTTGCTGAACAGGGCCGCGTGCCCATAGGTATTATTCTGTGAACCGGTTGTATTGCTGTTGAACATACTGTTAACACCAATCACCGTATTATATGATCCTGTATTGGAACCTGTGAATGCATTGGATCCCACCACGGTATTTGCACTTCCGGTAGTATTGTTAAATCCTACAGCATCACCTATTCCTGTATTGAACCCAGCAGAACTTCTCCAAAAAGCGGCATAACCCAATCCAACATTGTAACTGCCAACAACATTACTATCAAGTACCCGGTAACCAACAGCTGTATTCCTGTCACCCGAGGTATTATGCGCCATTGCCCTATAGCCTACGGCCGTAGCCCTGGTTCCGGTAGTGAGTGAATCAAGCGCCCGGAAACCGACTGCTACAACATTACCTGCAGCGGTATATTTACTTAAGGTATGGCTTCCTATTGCCACATTCTGAGAACTGTTGGTTGCGAAAGCCATTGAACTGTCTCCAACTGCCACATTACTATTCCCGCTTCCGGTATTTCCCATAGCCACAGAACCTACTGCTGTATTGCCGTAACCATTTACATGGTTTGCCAAAGCTGAATCACCTACAGCTACGTTACGGATATTGCTACCATTGAATGTAAATGTTCCATACATGGCACGGTCACCAATAGCCGTATTCCGGCTGCCCCAGATCACATTATAACCAGCCTGGTGGCCCAATGCGGTATTTCGCACACCCTGGGTAAGATTGGATGAAGAAAAGGAATTATTAAACAGCGCTTCATCACCAATGGCCGTAATACTGTTTCGCTCATTATGATATCCAGCATTTACACCTACTGCAGTGTTTAGCGCAGTACTATCTCCATTTACCAATGCCTGGTAACCCACGGCTACATTATAATTACCTTTTTTATGCTGAAACATGGCAGACCTGCCGATGGCCACATTACCCAGGCCTGCAGTATCTGTTTCCATGGATCCAACGCCAACTGCGGTATTCTGGCTGCTTACCTTACTTGCCCGCAATGAGCGCCAGCCGATGGCCACATTGGTATTGCCGGCACTGTCATTCTGCATCGTTTCGTAGCCAATAGCTGTATTCAAGTTACCGGTAATATGGTTCTGCATGGCATAACCACCAACTGCTGTATTATTTGAGGAATTCCTGGATGCTGACATGGCTGAATAACCAAGAGCAACATTTAGAAAACCTGTTGAGTCATTGTATAACGAAAAATTACCAACACCCACATTACCCGAACCGGTTGTATTAAATTGGCCCGCGGCTGCACCTATATAGTTATTATGGGTGGCAGTTGTAGAATTTGCGCCTGCAAAAATGCCTATATTATTATTATTGCTTCCCGTGGTGTTCAAGCCTGCCTGGTAACCAATGTTTACCCCCGAAAAATTATTTTTGGCTTTATTTCCTGCCTGGTAGCCCAGGTTCACATAACCAACGGCAGTATCATTACCTGCCTGGTAACCAAAGAAAACATTACCTCGTATATTATCCAGGCGGCCGGTCCGGGCATTGTTTTGCCTGAAGTTTAGCGGTACATTATCAATATTGCCAAAGAAGCTGCTGCTGTCAACCAGTCCGGTATTCCCCTTTGTTTTCCAGGCAGTAGTATCTGTTGCAAAACCACTGGCGTTGATATACACCCACCTTGTATTTGGCAGGTCATAATAATGAAACCCAATACTATCAGGGCTTTCCTGGTAAACCAGTAATCCATTTGCCGGTGTGGCAATGGCATTTTTTTGGGTCTTGTTCATACGAGGTATCAACATGCCTTTACCGGTACTTTCAACATCCAGTATAGAACTGGCATTGGCAGGGTTGCCCGATGTGTTGATACTTAATGATTGCGATTCAGCAGTTTGTTGTAGCGTAATTGCAAAGCTTACAGCAATTACCAGACGTAAAAGTTTGGTCATAATAATAATAGATAAAAGGTTTATAATAAACAGCCGTTCTCCCCGGGAATTGGAAGCTTTTTACAGGAATTGGATTTGGCCAGGGAGATTATTAGAGACCGTTAAATTAGAAATTTTTTTTTATAAATTATCACTTTCACAGATAAACTTTATATCCCGTACAGGTCTTAATGCCGGGACCCTGAATTTGAGCGGGAGTTTGGGGATGAACCGATTAAAAAGGCAGGGAGCAGTTGCAGCCCGGGCAAATAAAAAACCACCTGGTCATATTTGACCAGGTGGTTTCTACTCAGGAAAAAACTATTGCTTATTGGTTCTCCTTTATTTTTATAACCGCAGGCGCCACAATGGGTAAAGCTGTTGCATTTTGATCAATGAGGACCGACGCTGTTTGCTTTGGCCTTTCAGCAGTGCCATTAAGTGTTTTTAGCTTTTCCGCACTAAGGGTTTCGGTAGATTGTTTGGTCTCATCATTCCTGGTTAAAGGCGATGGTGCTGCCACAACTGCATTTTCAGACCTTACCATGGGTATTGCACTAACAAGTTTTGTATCCGGAGCCAAAGCGGGTTTGCTTCCCGGGGGCGGTACCGTAGATGCCACAGGTTTTGCGATCTCGGTTTTCATTTGTTGTTGCTGTGCATGAGCAAGATTTGAAACAGCAATTGCTGTGGCTATGATTAAAAAGGATTGTATCATTTTCATATTATTTATTTTTTATTGTTTTACAAAACGGTAAGTTTCTTTGCTACCGTCGGTTTTTAATATCTGTATAAAATAAGTGCCGGAAGCCAGCGGCTGAACATTTAATACCACCATATTGGCAGCAGGTTTCATAGATGCAATGAATTTACCATCTGCAGCAAATACCTGTAAGTTGGTTTGGTTGATATACGATGTTGGCAATTGGATGTTCAATACGGTTGTAGCCGGTACAGGGAATATCTTAACCTCTTCACGCCCTTTGTCAAACTTAACCGGCCTTACAGGAGAGTAGAAGTAGCTACCTGATTTGTCGATGACCTTCAGGCGGTAATAGTTCCAGCCGGTGGCAGGGTTAAGATCAAAATCGGTATAGGCCGATTGCTGCATTTGTCTCGACATCACCGTACCCAAATAAATATAATTGGTTGCGTTCAGCGATCTCTCCACTTCATATTTAAGTGTTTCCTGTTCATTGGCAGCTTCCCAGTTCAGCCTTACTTTATTACCATCAGCAATGGCAGTAAAATAGAGCAGCTTTGCAGGCAGGGCGTTGTATTTGCTGTACGTACCGAGTGTAAATCTTCTTTCATCAAATGAATAATTATTGGTAGGCGCATTTGATCTTACATAACCCGAAAGGCTATCGGGGCCAACTGCCCTGCCAGTAACCCATCCACCGGGAGCATCCCAGATAAATGGAGGGCGGTTAATATATTGTGCAACCAGGAGGCTATCCCTCACAGCAGGATTGGCACTTACATGGCTTTGTCCCCTCCACGATAAACTAAGGCGGGCATCATCATCTGTGCTTACCTGGTTATTGCTGGTGATCTCCCAATATTCCACCTTGCTTATGTGGTCAATGGGCGGGAAAAACACATTCAGGTAATTAAAAGGAAAATTAAAAGTATATTCAGCGGTCCAGGTACTGGTAGTGCCATTCACTTTTTCAAGTTTTATGGGAGCATACAGGCTGTCTGTTTTTCCCACGGGGAATAAATAAAAAGTGGCTGCACTGCCAACCACATTTCCTGTGCGGCTAAGCCTGCCGTTTACCCAGCTTAGGGAATAAGCGGGACTTGTATTAGATGTTATGGCTGCTATCGCAGGGTTACTCACCAACAGACTGTCGTTGCCATAACCGGTTCTTGTAAAAACTTTACCAGTATCAAGCCTTAATATATTTCTTACTTCGCAGGATGAAAGTAAGGTATCACCAGCAGCATTGCGGATGGTAAGATCATAAAAACGGGTCTTACCATAAAAACTTTGCCTGTTGGTACCCCTCATAAAAACATTGCCTGTGCTGGTCACATCCATGGCGCCTGTAGCAGTTGAATCGAGCCATCCTTCGATAGCTGTGGCGGTGTTCTTGTACAGATAAACAGAATCACCCGTAGCGGTCCATTTACTGGTGCCCAAAAAAGTGATGCCACCTCCGTTGATCACGGTCTTGGTTCCGGCGGTTGTTACGATCTGTACATTACCGCTTGCCCTTACTATTTGCTGGGCTTTGGCTAATTGTTGCATAGCTGCAAAAATTACCAGTGAGCTTAATATTCTTTTTAGCATATCAGCAATTTATTAATGTTTTACAATTTGTATCATCAGCATTTATTAAACGGCGGGATTGACTTCATGAATGACGCCGCCCAATTACCCATTTTAAATACAATTCCATATCGCCTGTTGTGGTGATATTTATTGAATACCCAGTTTTGCCTTAATGGCTTTAATATCTTTCTCCAGTTCTTCGTTCTTCTTTTTTAATGCTTCGTTCTCTTTGGCTTGTTTTTCGATCTGGCTTTGTTGTTCCTGCATGGCTTTGGTTAATACCGGTATAAGGCCTATATAATTAACTGCTTTAAATTTTAGTTCGGGGTCAGTTTTATTTTCTCCCGGATGTGTTCCATTCTCTACCAGGATAGGAAATACTTTCTCCAGTTCCTGGGCTACAAATCCGTACTGGGTACCGGTTGGGAAATTCATAATTTTATATTCATCAGTTTTTAAATGATAACTAACCGGGTTAAGTTTCTGAATCAGGCCAAGAGCAGAGTTATCAATTGTTTTCACGTCTTTTTTAAATCGCTGGTCAGAAACCAAGGTCCAGGTACCGGTGTATCCACCGTTACCGCTGCAATACACACCATAATTGGTTGCGCCGTTCTGGGCTAATCCAAATACTCCGTAATTTGAGAAGCTTGTGACTTCTAAAGCGTCTCCTCTTATAGCAGTAGTTGAATATGGACTTGTACCAGCAGTTGTAAAGGTTCTTGCATAAACCCCAAAAAATCCTCCACTAAAATACCCGCCATAGCCCCAGCCTGGACCTGTATTATCTGTTCTGCCAATCACTGCCC
>JBDSGK010000126.1:0-9647 GCA_039919015.1 Ferruginibacter sp. | reverse complement strand
CCTTTTCTAACTAATTGTTGTATTGTGGGCATTTTGTACCGTTTATTTTTCGGACGGCAAAGGTAGGATTTATGATTTGATTTCAGAAACTTAAAAGTAAAAAAAATCAAATTTTATTAACATTCATCAAAAAACCAACTTTATGAGGTGGTTTTTTGATTCATTATTAATTTTACCGGCAAATTTTAACCATCCAGTTATGCGTATCAGGCACCTGGCCATAGCGGATCTCATTTAAGCGGCTTTTTATGGCAGGGGCTGTTTTCCAGTTGTTTACGTTAAATTCCATCACATAATCCTTATACCTGAGTTCTTTTATCAATGAAATAGTGGCTGCCGTACCGGTTCCAAAAACCTCGTATAAGATCCCCGCCTTGTGTGCCGCAATAACATCATCAATACTTATTCCTCTTTCTTCTACCTGGAAACCCATTTCTTTTAACAATACCATCGTGCTGTTCCTGGTAACGCCGGCCAATATAGTTCCTTCATGCAGGTCGGGCGTAATGGCTGTATTGCCGATAATAAAGAAAATGTTCATAGTCCCGCATTCCTGTACATATTTATGTTCAAAAGCATCTGTCCACAATACCTGGTCGTAACCTTTGGCTTTTGCCTGGGCAGTGGCATACATGGCACCACCATAATTACCGGCAGCTTTGGCAAATCCTACCCCCCCCGGTACAGCTCTTACATATTTTTCTTCTACATAAATACGCATGGGTTCGCTATAATATGGGCCGGTAGGGCTAAGTATGATCATGAATTTATACTTCTCACTCGGTCTCACCCCTATCATATGATCACTACTGAACATAAAGGGACGTATATATAAAGAATGGTCTTCCTGTTGAGGGATCCAGTTTTTATCCAGTTCTATCAACATGCGCATGCCTTCCATAAATATATCCTCGGGCACCTGTGGCATCTGCATTCTTTCAGCAGAAATATTAAAGCGTTTGAAATTATCAATAGGGCGAAAAATAAAAGCTTCTCCAGCTGCATTTTTATAGGCTTTAATACCTTCAAAAATTGACTGGCCATAATGTATACCCGCAAGTGAGGGGTCTAATCGTAAAGGTTGATAAGGTTTGATCTCAGCATTTTTCCATTCTCCATCTTCATAATCTACTTCCAGCATGTGATCAGTAAAATATTTTCCAAAGGGTATGTTTTCAAGGTTAATGTCTTTTAATTTACTCCGCTCTGCTTTGGTAATATTAATATTTTCAGCTGCAATCATATTCGTTAATTTTACGGCAAAGAAACGAAAAAAACAAGAGTTTAAATGAGTTTAGATAATATTCAGCTGCCGCCAACAATATTACAAACCCTGTATGGTAAATCATTATATGACTTACAAACCGAAAGCCCGGATGCCGGTAATGCTCAACCCGGCAACATTGTTTTTTTAGGGAGCAATCAAAAAAGGATCGTGATATTGGTCAACGCTGCCGAAACCCTTTACTTACCGGATGATGAACTCAATTTTTTATTAGGAATATTGACAGCATGCAAATTAAGTATGGCTGATATTGCCCTGGTAAATATTTCTAAAAATCACGACCTGCTATATACCGCCATAACTGAGCAGTTGAAGGCCGAAAAAATATTTTTATTTGGTTTGAATGCAGAAGCACTAAAATTACCATTACAGTTTCCGCAGTATCAAATTCAGAAATTTAATAACCAGGTTTACCTGTCTTCTGCTGCATTAACTGATCTTCAAAAAGATAAAGAAGAGAAGATGAAATTGTGGACCTGTTTAAAAACTATCTTTTCACTGTGACAACTGATAAATCCGAAATGGACAGCCTAATATTTGCCACCAACAATCAACATAAAGCCGACGAAGTAAGAGCGGTATTGGGAAAGCGTTTTAATATACTTACTTTAAAAGAGGCTGGTATTGATATTGATATTCCCGAGCCGCATGATACACTGGAAGCTAATGCAACAGAAAAATCAAAAACAATCTTTTCACTAACCAATAAAAATTGTTTTAGTGAGGATACGGGCCTGGAAGTGGAATCGCTGAATGGTGAGCCGGGCGTAAAGAGTGCCAGGTATGCGGGTGAAGAAAGGAGTTTTGATGATAATATTGATAAACTCCTGGCTAACCTGCAATCTGCAAATAATAAAACTGCCCGTTTCAGAACAGTGATATCCTTGTTGCTGGATGGTAAAGAATATTATTTTGAAGGCATTTGTCCAGGGAAGATCATCAGCGAACGAAAAGGCAATAATGGTTTTGGATACGATCCTGTGTTTATTCCTGATGGCAGTGATAAAACATTCGCTGAGATGGATATGGCAGAAAAGAATAAATTCAGTCACCGCAAAAAAGCAATGGAGAAACTTATTAATTTCCTGAATAAATAATATGGCCAGAATTAAACTTGAACTGCCTGCAAACGTTATTGGCACATTCCTGATCCCCATTCGCATTGCCGATATCAACTATGGCAACCATGTAGGCAATGACGCATTTGTAAGTATCATACATGAAGCAAGGATGCAATGGTTGAGCCAGTATGATTATACTGAATTGAAAATTGAAGGGATAGGGTTGATCATGAGCGACCTTGTACTTGAATTTAAAAACGAGTCTTTTTATGGTGATATCGTGGAAGTAAAACTTGCTGTGGGTGAAGTATCCCGAATTGGTTTCGACCTGTATTACCAGCTTTTTGCAAAAAGAAACCCAGCAAGCCTTTTATTGGCCAATGCCAAAACCGGGATGATCTGTTATGATTATGATGCAAAAAAGGTTGTCCCAATTCCTGGTAAGTTAAAAACGATCTTAGCCGGATAAAAGATCGTCCTCATTCCATATCCGCCAACTTTCTTCGGCCTGTATAATAAGCATTTCATGCCCGTTTTTAATGCTGGCGCCTGATGCTTCCCCTTTTTGGAGGAATAAACTCTTTTCCGGATTATAAACCACATCAAATAAAAAATGATCGGGCGTTAAAAATTGGTAAGGGATATCAGGGCACTCATTTATATTTGGAAAGGTACCAAGCGGCGTAGTGTTAATGATGACCGTATGTTCGTCAAAAATTGGTTTACCCAGATCCTGGTAGGTTAATTCAGAACCATCATGAATTTTCCTGCTTACTATTTTGTAATTGATCCTTAATTTCTTCAATACAAATTTCACGGCTTCTGTAGCCCCGCCATTTCCTAATATCAATGCAGTTTTATGATGAGTTTTAAGGTGGGGTAAAAACGAATGTTCAAATCCCAAAACATCGGTATTGTATCCAAGCAACTGCCCATCTTTTATTTTGATACAATTACATGCGCTTAATCCCATTGGAATTTCACTGAAGGTATTTAGATAGCCGAGGACTAATTGCTTATAAGGAATGGTAACGTTTAAACCCCGGAGATCCGGATTTTGTTCTATGATGTCTTTGAGTTCGTAAATAGAATTAATGGGATAGGTTTCATAATTACAATGCCTGATCCCTTCCTTTTGAAACTTTTCTGTAAAGTATTGCTTGGAAAAAGAGTGCGTTAATGGAAATCCAATAATGCCATATTGTTTCATTAAACGGTTTCTTTATTCAGGTATAAATGGAAGGTATCGCCACGTAACCCGATACGCATTGCTTCCAAAGGAATTACTTCGTTTGGTGCAATATTACCCAGGTTTACATTGCAGCCGATCAATTCGAGGAAGTAAAGTTGCTGTGCTTTTTGCGGGGCCTCCCAAATAATTTTTTCTTCCGGAATCTGCGTAAGGATTTCCTGCACCAAACCTTCCCGCACTTCACCCGTGCCCCGGTATATACCGACATTACCGGCTTCCCTGGCTTCTGCAATTACATAAGTAGATCCGGCTTCCAGTTCAGCCCTCATTAACTCAATCCATTTGTATGGAGGAATGATATGCGCTGCGTCTTTACTACCTACTTCACTTAATACCACACCCACCTTCGCCAGTTTTTCTATATAACCGCATTTTTCAGCATGTGGTATTTCGATAGAACCATCACTGACCTCCATATAACTAACACCAAACTCTTTGCAAACACTGATATAATCTTCAAACTGATTCCTGATCAAAAATGCTTCAAAGAGTGTACCGCCAAAATAGATCGGCATATCGAATGAGCGGTAAACTTCCAGTTTATCCTTTAGATTGGGGGTAACGTAGGAAGTTCCGAAACCAAGTTTGACCACATCCACATGGGGGTGAGTAGCATTCATAAAGTTCCTGGCTTCTTCTACGCTCAGGCCTTTATCCATAACCATGGTAATACCATGTTCACGTGGTTTTATGTTGCGTTCCGGTATTTGAGAAAGATTAAAGTTCATCCTGATTAGTTTTAAGTCCCGATAGTTATCGGGAACAAAGATAACCGATGCAGTTCAAAAAAATTTATAATACAAATCATGTTTTGGGAGACAGGATAATTAAAGGGAATTCCTTTTTTTATAACGGGCAATTATATCTACTACCTGCTGTACCTGCAGTATGGAAGGATTGATCTCAATAAATTTCTTAACAAGCTTTGGGTTCCTGTTCATGCCGGCCTCTAAATTTAATAGTGCTTCTTTTGATCTGCCCATGGCATACAAAACTGCAGCTTTGTAAAAAAGGAAAATGGGTTTGCCGTCGGTTTGTTCAAAAGCAAAACCGGCATATTCCAATGCATCTTCCAGCATTTCGGCTTTATACAGGCATTTTAATAATTCTAACCAGCCATTAATATTTTTAGGCCTTACCCGCACTACATTTCCAAAATAAGTAATGGCATCATCCAATTTATTCATTTCCATATAACATTGGCCCATGGCGAGGTTATATTCAGGTTGCATACGATGCACACGCATGGCGATCTCCAGGTTTTTTATTGCACTGTCCCAAATACCTTCATTCATGTAAGTACAGGCTATTTTATAATTCAGCTGGGTGTCTTCATTGTTTAAATGACTTGCTTTTCTGTAATTGAAGCGGGCCTGGGCATAATTGCCCATTTTATCGTAACAATGTCCGATAGCTTCATAAATAACATCCTCGGGCCTGGCCAGTTCCAATACTTTTTCCAAAACTTCTACAGCCTCTTTGTACCTGCGAAGGCGTATATAAGCATCGCCCATATTACGCAGGGCAAAGTCAAATTTCTCGTCAATAGCTATTGCATATTCATACGCGTCAATAGCTTTTTCATATAGTTTTAAACCCTGGTAAGCGGCAGCCATGTTAAACCATGCCAGTTCATTAAAAGGAAATTCGTCAATTATTTTTTGGTGTAATCTTATACCTTCCTCGTTCCTGCCGGTAAAGTCGGTCCAGAAGCATATTTTGTATAATGCTTCTTCATTATTTGGTTCCTGTTCCAGGATCATTTTAAGGCAGTCAAAAACCTTTTCAAAATTCTCATAATCATCATATACGTCTGCCAGTTCAAACAACAGGTCAAGCTTTTCTTCTCCATCAAAATCGTGAATCGCAGCCTCTAAAACTGTTGCTGCCTTCTCCTGCATATCCAATGCCAGGTAAGCATCTGTCTTTAAAATGTACAGGTTTGTATCCTTATTATCCAGTAATTCAGCCTGGTCAAGGTTAAATAAAGCCTCTTTATAGTGTCTTAATGCAATTAATATATCAGCTTTTTTTAATAACAACATGGCCGAATATGGATACTGCTCAACTCCATATTCAGCGGCCTCCAAAGCCAGGTTTAATTGTTCTTTTTCATCAAAATAATCAATAATACGTTCAAAGGAGTCTTCTTCAATAAAGGAGTTGGTTTTGCCTGCTTTGAGGTTATCAAATTGCTGGAGTAATGCTTTTAATTCTTCTCTGTCCTGACGGTAAGGATATTTACTCATTGGCTGTAGGTTATTGTAAATTAGGAAGTTTTGAAGAAATAATCAACTTTTAATAACATTATTTAGTTTTAAACGTTAAAAGAATGTAAAAAGAATTGATGGATGGTATGGAATTACCAAATATTTTTCAATATATTTGTCTTTGTAAAACGAAACCAATGATGACTAAAGCCAGGATGATACTGATAATTCTTATGTTTAGCGGCATAGGTTTCAGTGCTATGGCTGATAAAGGGATTGGAAAGAAGAATAAAACAAAGTCTAATCTTAACATTACCACAGGAAATTCATTGAGAAATTCCATTTCCCTTAATTTAAAAACAGGCCTGAAATACACTGGTAGTTTACTTGTAAACCAACAGGTTTCAGGCAATGTATTACTTACTAATACATTAGTTACTTACCAAAAAGGTAATACCGTTTATATCATTCCACATAGGCAAGTTATTGCTGTACCTGATGTTAAACAGGGATATACAGGAATGAAATTAATTATCAAATCTCATTAATATAAAAGCTTAATTTTTTAAGCTTTTTTTGTTACCGGCATTTTTTTATCAGTTTCCCTTCTTCAGATTTTGATTCTCTTCATAGGTCATCACCCTATAACCAGAAGTAGGAAAATCAAACAGTGAAAGCTGTACCGGGTCATAGTTTATTTTAGATAGTGTATACTTGAATTTCATTTTTCCCGATTCAATCTCATATTCAATTGCAAGTCCGGGCAGATTGCTGAAAGTAGCATCATATTCTTTATTTGCCGGAGCCAGGTCGGGTGCATAATAAACCTCAAAGGTTTTCCCATCCGCCATTTTTGCAATAGCCTTCCTTGTATTATACCCTGTAATTACTTTAAACTCATTTGTAAGTTCGAATTTAATATTGCTGTACATCTTATTCTTTGCCTTCCAGTTATCTTTATTAAGCGTGATCATTAAGCGTTGACCGCTAAACTCTTTTAAAATAACCGCATTATCTGTTTTAGAATTAAAGATCGTTATTTCCTTACCTAGTGCACTAACCATATCAGAACGGCTGTTATTGCCCTTTAAATAAACCGTAGTTGAAGCTCCTGTAAGTGCATCACCCTTTTGAGTGCCCCCTGTTTGAATTACCATGTCGTATGTTATTGTAGCGTCAGCAATAGTCCGTTGTGCCTGTATGGAAATATATCCGGCAAGTAACATAACTATCATACTAAACCCTCTCGCAATTTTCATTCTACCTTATTTGTATCTAAAGATAATAAAACCCGTGCCAAGATCAGGGATCCGGTAATAAAAAACCCGCAAACCGGTTTATGGTCTGCGGGTTATGATTTCTTTAACAGTAATTACTTATTATTCCCTTTTTTCTTCAGGTCCTGCAGTTTTTTATTGCTTTCCTGCATGGCCATCATACGTTCCTGGAATTTGCTTTGTTTTACAGGTTTTTTCCGGTTTATTTCAATTTGAGCCAGGATCTTCTCATGATTAATAATATACTTTTGGATTATTATTTGCAGGATGAGTGTGATCGTATTTGAAACGGTATAATACCACGTTAAAGCAGCAGGCAGGTTATTAAAAACACCTAACAATAACACCGGGAAAATGTAGGGCATGTATTTCATTACAGGATTGCTGTTATCCTGCATATTGCTCATACTATAAATAGAGATAACCAAACTGGTTAATGTTGCTGTAATCGTAAATAAACTTACATGATCGCCATAAAATGGAATAGAAAATGGCAATGTTGCAATTGAATCATATGCTGCCAGGTCTGATGCCCACAAAAAGTTTTGACCCCTTAATGAGATATTGGATTGAAAGAAATAATACAATGACATAAATATCGGTATCTGCAGTAATGCGGGCAAACAACCTCCCAGCGGACTCACACCCGCTGATTTCCAAAGCTTCATCTGGTCCATACTAAACGCCTGCTTATCGTCACCATGCTTTTCTTTTAACCTGTCAATTTCAGGTTTAAGCGCTTTCATCTTTGCCCCGCTTAAATAACTTTTATATAAGATGGGGGAAGTTATGAGTCGGATCAAAAGTGTAAGCAACAGGATCACCATACCCATACTGGCAATATGTTTTCTTAAAAAATCAAAGACCGGTAACAAGAAATGGCGGTTAATATATTTTACAAATGCAAAAACACCGCTACCATAGGGTACAATGTTTTCCATATGATTATTTGATTTACTTAAAATAGTATAATCGCTTGGGCCATAATATAATTGTAAGGGTATTGTTTCATTGGCGCCGGTTAAGGTTAATTTAAGATTAGCCGTTGTTTGTGAAATAATATGTAAGGAATCATCCGGAACTACCCACTTAACAAGGGCACTTTGAAATTTATTTTTAGCTGCCAGAGCCGAAACAAAAAATTGTTGTTTTACAGCCAGCCACTCAAGTTTATCAAATTTCTTATCGTCGCCTGAACCTACATATTCAAAATCGTAATCGCCGTCTTCCAAATAACTGATGTGGGTCTGTGTTCTTTCGTATTTAATGTCCTTTTCAACCTGTGGGGTTTCTACCTGCCATAACAAGTCAATTGTATTTTGAGAAACTAATTTATCAGCATTCTTCATGGATATATTAAAGTCTACCAGGTAGCTGCCTGGTTTAATACTATACTGATGTGTGATTTCTTTACCTGTTGAATCTTTTAAAACAAAGGAAATACTTTGGGATCTATCAGCATTTTCATTTTTCGGGCTTCTAACAAATGTGATATCGGCTGTTTCATTTCTTTTATTGTCACCGGTAATAATAGGATAGGATAACTTATTGAATTTACCATTCTCCAAAACAATCGGTGTACCATCAAACTTTTTAAAGGTTTTTAATTCAACCTTTTTAGGTTGGCCGCCTTTATTGGTAAAAATTATCTTTATCAGATCATTTTCCAGGCTATCCAGGTGTTCTGTTGTGTCAGTGATAAAAATTGGAGATAATTTTTGTTGGGCAGCTATTAAAGAATCTTTTAATTGTAAATCCTTTGCTACTGCTATTGTATCTACTTTTGGTTTTGCTGCTGCGATAACAGAATCCTCAATCCTCTTTTTCTCGGCCTTATCGGTCAAAAATGCCTGGTTGCTTCGGCTATTGATAATAAACATGGCGATTAATAATCCCCCGATCAATACAAAACCAATAACCGTATTTTTATCCATTCCCATTTTTTGCTTGTTTTAAGTTCGCAAAGGTAATTAAAGTTTTATGGCAATAGGATACCAATTAAAAAAAGCCTTTCCGGTTAAGGAAAGGCCCTGTACTTATATTTCGTTATTGTTATTTCTTTGCGGCAGGTGCAGCATCAGCTTTTGGTGCAGCAGCAGCATCAGCTTTTGGTGCAGCATTTTCTTCCTGCTTTAATTGTCTTGTTAAGGTAACCGAAGCAATGGGGATACGTGGAGAGTTTAAAACCTCCATATTCTCTAATATTACATCTTCAACCCTTATATTTTCGTTCAGCTCCAGTTTTTCAATGTTTACATCAATGTGCTCTTTTAAATGCTTGGGAAGCAATTTCACCTTTAATGATTTCATTTTAGTAACCAGCTTTCCCCCGGCTTTAACACCTGCAGGAACGCCAATATAATTAAGCGGTAAGGTTGCGATCACCTTTTTGTTTTCAACCAGCTCCAAAAAGTCAACATGCAGTAACAGGTCTGTTACTTTATGAAACTGTAGGTCTTTTAAAATACAACGGTAACTTGTACCATCAATAATAACGTCTGCCAGCATAAAGTCTGGAGTGTAAACGATGTCTTTAAAAGCAGTTGCAGGAGCAGAGAAGTT
>JBDSGK010000125.1:0-6787 GCA_039919015.1 Ferruginibacter sp. | reverse complement strand
GGGGGATTTAGGGGGCTTTGAGGGGGCCATTAATGCACTACACTTTCTTCAAATTTAATTTGCTCCATACCATTCTTTTGACGGTAATCATTTATTGCTGCTTTGATAGCATCTTCAGCCAAAACAGAACAGTGAATTTTTACCGGTGGCAGATTTAACTCTTCCACAAAATCCATATTGTCAACCGTAAGCGCTTCATCAACACTTTTTCCTTTCAGCCATTCTGTAGCTAAAGAAGAAGAAGCAATAGCAGAGCCGCAGCCAAAGGTTTTAAACTTGGCATCTGTGATCATACCGGTAGATTCATCAACCTGGATCTGCAGGCGCATTACATCACCGCATTCCGGTGCCCCTACAAGTCCTGTTCCGACAGATTTATCTGCCTTATCCAGTGTTCCCACATTTTTGGGATTCTGATAATGATCGATTAATTTTTCTGAGTAAGCCATTTTTATTTATTTAATTATTTAATAAGTAATATTTAGTGCGCTGCCCATTCAATGCTGTTCAAATCAATTCCTTCTTTATACATTTCCCACAAAGGGCTCATTTCTCTGAGTTTAATAACTGTTTCACTGATCGCTTTCACTGTATAATCTATTTGCTCTTCTGTAGTGAATCTTCCAAGACCAAAACGGAGTGAACTGTGTGCAAGGTCATCACCTAAGCCCAGTGCCTTCAATACATAAGAAGGTTCCAAAGAAGCAGAAGTACATGCCGAACCGGAACTTAATGCAATATTTTTATTGAAACCCATAAGCAATCCTTCACCCTCCACATGCTTAAAAGATATATTGCTTACATGCGGCAAACGGTGTGCTGTACTGCCGTTTACATAAGCTTCTTCCAATAACAATAAAGCGGTTTCCAATTTATCCCTGAGCTTGCTTATACGTTTTGTATCAGCTTCCATATCCTGCATGCACAATTCGCAGGCCTTTCCCAGACCTACAATGCCCGGAACATTTAAAGTGCCGGAACGCATACCACGCTCATGGCCGCCGCCATCCATTTGTGCTGTAACTTTTACACGCGGGTTTTTACGACGAACATATAATGCGCCTACACCTTTAGGCCCGTACATTTTATGTGCAGTAAAGGCCATCAGGTCGATACCATCTTTGTTTACATCAACAGGGATTTTTCCTACAGCCTGTGTTGCATCTGTAAAAACCAATACACCATGTTTGCGGGCAATAGCGCTGATCTCTTTGATTGGCATTACAGTACCAATCTCATTATTGGCATACATAATGGCAATTAAGATGGTTGTTGGTTTTATTGCAGCCTCGAGTTCTTTCAAGTCGATCAAGCCATCAGGTTTTACCTGCAGGTAAGTAACCTCACCGCCACTTTTCTCAACGTGTTTGCAGGTATCCAGAACCGCTTTGTGTTCGGTAGTAGCTGTTATGATATGATTTCCTTTACTTGCATACATTTCAAAAACACCTTTTATTCCAAGGTTATCAGCTTCTGTAGCACCGGAAGTAAAAATGATCTCTTTCGGATCTGCACCGATCAATTTGGCAACCTGTTCGCGGGCATAATCAACGGCTTCTTCAGCTTCCCAACCAAACGGGTGATTGCGGCTTGCGGCATTTCCAAAATGTTGTAAAAAGTACGGGGTCATCGCTTCCAATACCCTCGGATCCATGGGTGTTGTAGCATTGTTATCAAGATAAATGGGCAATTTCAACATATAATTCTATAAGATCTTTAAATTACTCTTACAATACAAATTTACTGCAAAAAGGTCTTAATTTGATATTTCATTACTTAACGGATAGGATAATTAACGTATTTCGTAAATGGGTTATTTTACCTGTAAATTCTTAAAAGATCATGCAAAACCTTGACCATATTGGCATTGCTGTAAAAAACCTCGCAGTTTCGATACCCTTATTTGAGAAACTGATGAATACTAAATGCTACAAAACTGAAGCTGTTGAAGGCGAACAGGTAAACACGGCGTTTTTTAAAACGGGGGAGACCAAGGTTGAACTGTTGGAAAGTTCCAATCCCGAGGGTGTAATTGCAAAATTCATTGAAAGGAAAGGTGAAGGCATGCACCATATTGCTTTTGAGGTTGCAGATATTGTAGCGGAAATGGAGCGGCTGAAGGGAGAGGGATTTGTTTTGTTGAATGAGAAGCCTAAAAAAGGAGCTGATAATAAACTGGTTTGTTTCCTGCACCCAAAAAATACAAACGGGGTATTGGTGGAACTTTGCCAAAGTGATTTGAGCAATGATCATTCATGAAACAGTTTATATGAAGATAATTTTTTATCTATAAAAAAGTTATCTTAACATCAATTATGCATGATGTTACCTACCTGCTGTTGATTTCTTTAGGAGCGATGTTCATTCTGGGGATTTTCCATTTCACTATTTATCTCCAGCAGAATGACAAGGCATTCAGAAATTATGCTTTTTACCTGCTGGTAATGTCGGTTTTTAATCTAGTGCGTATTTTAGATGCAAGGCTTACTTCTATCTATCCTATATCACGTTATACTTTAGAAACGCTGGATCCCATTCTATCCAACATCGGTTTCCTGATGTATGTAAATTTTTTAGGCGTGATACTCAATATCACCAGTCAGGAAAAATTTTATTATAAAAGCTGGAAAATAATCCAGGTTTCAATTGTCTCTTTCCTCAGCTTGTATTTCATTTTAAGAATAACGGGTGATGCCTATAAGGTATCCAATGCAGTTATTACACTTGCCAGTTTTTTTTGCATGGGGTTAGGCCTGATGTTGATGTTGAGGTTATTTCATTTTATAAAAGATACTTTTTTCAAACTCATTGTTGCAGGCACCATTGTTTCTGTCGTAGGTGTTTTTTTGGGGTTGGCCGTAAATGTATTCGTGTTGAAGGATAATTTGGCATTTGAGGGATTGTATTTCCTGGAGATAAGTATGCTTGTAGAAACGATATTTTTATCCGCGGCATTGGGTTACCGACTTAAAATGGCCTATCGCCAAAAAGAGATTTACCAGGAAAGATTGTTAGAAGAAACAATAAAAAGAGAATTGCTTGCATTACAAACCGCTCAGTTGCTAAAAGAGCAATTAAATATAAAAGATATGCAAAACCGCATTAGCAAAGATCTACATGATGACATAGGCTCTTCGTTAAGCAGCCTCCAGATATACAGCTCATTGGCTAAAAACCTGGTGGATGAAAAACCTGGCCAGGCAAAAGAAATGCTACAACAAATGGCAACAAACTCAGAAGACATCATGCGAAACATGGAGGATATTATCTGGTCTATGCAGACATCTACTTCTGATACTCACAGTATTGAAAATAAAATAAGATACTTTTCCGACGATGTACTTATGGCAAAAGAAATCACCTGCAAATATCAATTTGATAAAGAAACCGAACAGATCTGCTGGAATATTGAAACTAGAAAAAACATATTGCTCATTACAAAAGAAGCTATCAACAACATTGTTAAGTACAGTAATGCCGCAAATGTATTTATAAGCCTCGTGAAAGAAAACGGGCATGTGATATTAAGTATCAGGGACGATGGTAAGGGTTTTGACAAATTGAGCAGTAAAAAGGGCAATGGCCTTATTAACATGTCTTCCAGGGCTTTGTCAATGGGTGGTAATACGGTTATTTCATCTGAACCCGGAAAAGGCACTTCAGTTATTACTACTTTCCCTATCGCTACTATTAGCGATACCCCGGACTAACTATTTAAAAGAAATTTACAGGATGATAAATGTAGTTGTATATGATGATAATGATGCCAGGAGAAAAAGCCTGGAAGCTTTATTATTGCTTAGCGACGGCGTGACCTGTTTGGGTAGTTTTGTAGATTGTAGTAACGTTGTAGCCGACATGAAATCACTGCGCCCATCCCTTGTACTGATGGACATCGAAATGCCCAATGTAAATGGCATTGAAGGCGTAAAAAAAATAAAACAACATTTCCCGGAAATAAAAATTGTGATGCAAACCGTATTTGAAGATGAAGAAAAAATATTCGCAGCATTGCAGGCAGGTGCGGAAGGTTATATATTGAAAACAGCAAGCGCTGAAAAGATCATTCAAAGCATCATCGAAGTTTACAATGGTGGTGCTTTCATGACACCGAGCGTGGCGTTAAGGGTAATGAAATATTTCAACAACAAACCGAATCCCGACAATAGTGAAATGAATCTTACGGGTAAAGAAAAAGAGGTATTAAAAAATCTGACAGACGGCATGAGTTATAAAATGGTTGCTGATAAAATGAACATCAGCTATTTCACAGTAAACAGCCATGTAAAAAAAATTTATGAAAAGCTGCAGGTTCACTCTTTGGGTGAAGCCATTTCATATGCTATGAAGAATAAAATTGTATAATGAATCAATTGCTGTTCATAGAAATATTTGTGTTCGGTGCTTCGCTGATAGCATCAGTTTATCATTTTGTTTTATTCATACAACAAAAAGATAAATTCCTTTTATTTTATAGTATTTACCTGTTCACTGCATCCTGCTATCTAAGTTTTAAATTACTTACCAACAATTACGATCCTTTTGTACCAACAACCAGCACATGGCACTACGCAACAGAAGAAATCCTGCAAGTGCTGATGTACAGCAGCTATGCGACTTTTGCTGCTGTGACGCTTGAAGTAACCAAAAAACCTTTGCTCATAAAATGGTGTTGGATCAGCCTGCTCATATTTTCGGGCATTACCATCATTGTTCATTTGTGCAAAGCCATATTTATTGGTCCGGGTATTACTACCAGGATGGCGTATGCCATTTCCAGGCTTACCACGATCTTCATTGCAGGCTTTGCATTGGCAATGGCATGGCGTGTGCGCCAATCCGTTTTTCAAAAAACAATTATCATCGGCTCTTATGTTTATGCATTCTTTGCAATGCTTTCTGTTTTCTCTTTTATTTTTAAGCAACGCTATTTAGGCCTTGCAGGCGTTGAACCGTATATGATCGGGAGTTTTATAGATATCATTATTTTTTCCGGTGCCCTGGGTTACAGGTTTAAAAAAATTGCGGATGAAAAAAACGAGTTGCTTCAATTATCGCTGGCAATGGCGGAAAGCAGGGCCAATATAGCCAGGTCGTTGAATGATAATGTTGGCGCTGCACTCAGCAGTATCCATGTATATGCCTCCGTAGCTGAAAAACTGGTAGACAAACAACCTTTAAAAGCAGCGGAATACATTGATCAGATAAAAAATAACAGTGTCAGGATCATGGAAGATGTTAGTGATATCGTGTGGGCGCTAGAGCTAGCGCCCGACGCCATTGCTGAAGCATTAAATATCCGTATAAAAAAACAGGGCCTCGAATTGCTGGAAGAGAAAAATATAGTATGCACTTATCAACTGGAACCGGAAGCGATGGATCATATACAGGATATTGCCACAGCAAAAAAAATATTACAACAGGTAAAGGATGGGATGCAGGCAATTGCTGAAAAAGCATTATCCAATAAAGTACTGGTCAAAATAGCATTGAATAAAAATTTACTGGAAGTTTCTGTTGACTAAATTTCCTGGAAGGCAATGTACCCCCTCTCTTAATCTCAGTTGATTTTTTGGCCAGGCGCCATCCCCTTCTTATCACTATATTTAGCGATTGTCTTCTTTAAAGCATCTGGTTATTTTTACAGGATACCATTGAACCCAAAGAAGAAGAAAAACACTCCCTGATTATTTATTTTGTTTCAATTAACCATTGGTGTGAGCTTATGCATGCTACGGCCATAATAATATTTAAGATTTATTAACTCAATTCCAACAAAACTTAACATGAAAAAAATTTTCCTTTTATCGTTAGCCAGTTTTTATTTATTAACTGTGGCAGCCCAATCTGCCGGGGATTATAGAAGTGTTGGTTCGGGTAGCTGGAGTGACCCTTTAAAGTGGGAACGGTTTAATGGAAGTACATGGATAAGCCCGGCCCCTTCGGGTCCTTCGTATGTTGATGGATTAATTACTGTTAGAAGCGGGCACACTATAGCGATCGACAATAGCGTTACTCTGGATCAAACAATTGTTGAGGCGGGATCAACAATTTCTCTTACATCTACTTTAAGTATTGCTAATGGTGTTGGTGATGATATCATCGTTGGGGGTATTTTTACTTTTATCAGTGGCCAAATTGGTGGTGCCGGCACCATGAATGTTACGGGAAGTATGGATTGGAGATCAGGCTTCGTAAGTTCCAATATTATAATGGCGGCAGGTTCACATTCATCAAAATCCACCAGTGGTGTTGCAACGATTAGCGGCAATGGCTCACTGAATAACAACGGCGAACTTATCTGGTCCGATGGAAATTTCAGCATGCAGGACGGAACCTTTAACAATAATGCAACCGGCCAGCTTATCGCCACAGGCAATAATTCTTTGGGAGGTGTAGCGGGTTCTGTCGTTTTCAATAATGCAGGCAGTTTTACCAAGCAAACCGGAACCGGTATCACAACCCTCACTACCGGGGGAACAAATACGGGTTCAATTAATGTAAATGAAGGAACGATTAGTTCTACTTCTAATTATGAAAATTCTGGTTCTATTAATATTGCTGCAGGTAAAACATTTCTTATAAACGGCGGTACATTTAAACTGAACAATGGAACCAATATTACAGGGCAGGGAAACTTTCAGCATGTAGCTGGAAATCTCGGAATAACTGCAGATGCAGCCACACCCGCAAACGTTAGTAATTTTCTTTTTACCAGTGGTGTTGTTGGCGGGGCAGGCACATTACTTGTGAACGGAGGAATGGATTGGAGATCCGGTTCATGCAA
>JBDSGK010000124.1:0-14438 GCA_039919015.1 Ferruginibacter sp. | reverse complement strand
TAAGATCATGCTCCAGCGGAGTGGCCATGATGATCTGCACTTTTTTAAAAAGTTTGATATGGTCGATCAGTGCCCTTGTTTCCTGCTGGCAATGTTCACAATCAGGACTGAAAAGAATGATCAGGGTAGCTTTCTTCCTGGCCAGGTCATCTTTACTGAACCGGGTACTGTCGGGAAATTTTGTAATGCTGAAAGGAGGTATCGAAGGGAACCGGAGATAGACCGGGGTGCTGTCTGTTTGCGCAAGGCTTATTTTAGCCACGCAGCTATAAATTATGATCAGGAACCATTTTTTCATTATTGAATTTTGAATAAAGCTAATTGCTTTATTTGATAAAGACAGACCGGTAAAGTAACTATAGGGCAAAGATCGGTCCACAGATCATTCCGGGTAAAATTTCTGTGTTATCTGTGACAAAAATCTGTGTCTATCAGTGGTTAAACTAATTAACCCGAAGGTAAATTCAAGATCCATAATACTGAATTTCGGATTTAGGTTTACTATTCCTACTTTTGCAGCCTCCCAATAATTATCGGGAATAAAATTGATATTATGGCAACAACAGCTGATATGCGCTCAGGCTTGATCATTAAAGTAGATGGCAGCTTGTACACAGTTATAGAATTCGGACAGAATAAAACGGCCCGTGCAGCGGCCAAGGTTTGGGCAAAATTAAAAGGTGTGGATAATAACCGCACCATTGAATTGACCTGGAACAGTGGTGAGACCATCTTCCCGGTTAGGGTTGAAAAGAAAGCTTATCAATACCTGTATAAAGATGATACGGGTTACAGTTTTATGGATACTGAAACTTTTGAGCAGATCACCGTTGCAGAGACTATGATTGACGCACCCAGGTTTTTAAAGGACGGCCAGGAAGTGTCTGTTTTAATTAATGGTGAAACTGACCTGCCAATGGGTGTTGAGTTACCTGATAAGATCGTGTTGCTGGTTACCTATAGCGAACCCGGCATGAAAGGGGATACTGCTACCAGGACCTTAAAACCCGCAACAGTTGAAACAGGCGCTACGGTGAACGTTCCGTTATTTGTAAATGAAGGAGAACTGATAAGGGTTAATGCAAAAACAGGCGAGTATGTTGAAAGGGTAAAAGACCATGCATAAAAAATTATAAAAAATGTGTGCCCCCGCTTAAATCGGGGGCATTTTTTGTTTATGGAAATTACGGTGATTTTGCCCTTTTTTTGCCCAAATTATGCAGTTTTTGGGCTAAAAGAGCCGATTTCCCCTGTTTTTGAAAAATTTAGGTTGCAGTTATGATCAATCTTACCCTATCTTAGCAGCCCGATTCAATTTCAACCTTAACTACTTAAACAATCTACATGGACATCAAGCAAATCCAGGAGTTAGTAAAGCTCATCAATAAAACAAATATAGGAGAGATCACCATTGAAGAAGAAGGCGTAAAAATTACAGTTAAACAAAAAAAAGACCCGGTTCAACATATAATTGCAGGAAATGCTGCACCGGCTAATTATGCTCCTGTACCAGTTGCACAACCGGTAGCCGGAACTCCTCCTCCCGTAACAAAGTCTGCAGAACCCAAAGCAGATAACCTGGTTACCATTAAAAGTCCGATGATCGGAACTTTCTATCGCCAGGCCGGGCCTGGTAAACCAATTTTTGCCAGTATCGGTGATGAAGTTAGTCCGGGTAAAGTGGTTTGCATCATCGAAGCGATGAAACTATTCAACGAAATTGAAAGCGAAGTAAAAGGTAAAATAGTAAAGGTATTGGTGGAAGATGCAAGTCCTGTGGAATATGATCAGCCTTTATTCCTTGTGGACCCTTCCTAAGTAAAAAGTAAAAAATCAAAAGTAAAAAGGGGAGTACCCGGTTGCTGAATTTTTTAATTTTTAATTTTTAATTTTTAATTCAATAAGTGTGTTTAAAAAAATACTGATTGCTAACCGTGGAGAGATCGCCCTTCGTATTATTCGTACGTGCAGGGAGATGGGTATTAAAACTGTTGCAGTTTATTCAACGGCTGATAAAGACAGTCTTCATGTAAAATTTGCGGATGAAGCTGTGTGTATTGGAAAACCTGCCAGCATGGACAGCTACCTGAACATGGCTCATATTATGGCGGCTGCCGAAATTACCAATGCCGATGCCATTCACCCGGGTTATGGATTTTTGGCCGAGAACAGCAAGTTTGCAAAGATCTGTGGCGATCACGGAATAAAATTCATAGGCCCAACGCCCGACATGATCAACTCCATGGGCGATAAGATAACCGCGAAAAATACAATGATAAAAGCCGGCGTACCCGTTGTGCCTGGCCTGGATGGACTTTTGGAAAGTGTTGATCACGCAAAAAAATCTGCAAAAGAAGTTGGTTACCCGGTTATTTTGAAAGCAACTGCAGGTGGCGGAGGTAAAGGGATGCGTGTTGTATGGGAGGAATCAGAGATTGAAAAAGCTTTTGAAAATGCCAAGACAGAAGCGGCTGCCTCATTTAAGAATGATGGGATCTATATGGAAAAATTTGTGGAAGAGCCACGCCATATAGAGATACAGATCGCCGGTGACCAGTATGGCAACATTTGCCATTTAAGCGAAAGGGATTGCTCTATCCAGCGCCGCCATCAAAAACTGATCGAAGAAACTCCATCGCCGTTCATGACCGATGAGTTGAGAGAAAGAATGGGCGCTGCAGCTATTAAAGCAGCCCAGGCCATCAATTATGAAAGTGTAGGTACGGTTGAGTTTTTGGTGGACAAGCATCGCAACTTTTATTTTATGGAAATGAACACCCGAATCCAGGTAGAGCATTGCGTAACAGAAGAGGTGATCAATTTTGATCTTATTAAAGAACAGATAAAAATAGCTGCGGGAGAAAAAATTGTGGGTAAAGCTTATTTTCCACAAATGCATGCTATTGAATGCCGCATCAATGCTGAAGATCCTTATAATGATTTTCGTCCATCACCGGGAAAGATCACGGTATTACACCAACCCGGTGGCCATGGGGTACGGGTAGACAGCCACGTGTACGCCGGCTATGTTATCCCACCGTACTATGACAGTATGATCGGCAAATTAATTGCCGTTGCACAAACCCGTGAAGAAGCCATTAACACCATGAGCCGTGCTTTAAGCGAATATGTGATAGAAGGCATTAAGACCACCATACCCCTGCACCAACAGTTGATGCAGAATGAAGATTTCCGCAAAGGAAATTTTACTACCAAGTTCATGGAAACCTTTGTACTTAAATAACTGAACGTATACACTCATAAGCAAGCATCCCGGTAAAAACCGGGATTTTTTTTTGAACGAATTGTCAGCCTGAGCCTGTCGAAGGCGGGGTTAGCAATTAAATATACCGGCTTCGACAAGCTCAGCCTGACATCTTTTTAAAATTGAGCAAATATTCCTTAAACTGATTCCTGTACCAACCACTTATCATTATTCAGTATAAAAATATTTTTTTAGTACCTACATTTAAATACTAAAACTAAAGTCATGTTACATAAAAAATTGCGACTGGCATTTATTGCCTTACTATTCTCTACCTTTTCTTTTTCGCAAGGCCTGTTGACCATTGCTGATGGCGGGAATAAAAAAGCGACCGTATCAGAACGTATCGGTATCACCGATGTAATCCTGCATTATGACCGACCTGCCGTAAAAGGGCGTGAAGGCAAGATCTGGGGGCAACTGGTGCCTTATGGGTTTACCGACCAGGGATTTGGAACAAGTAAGGCTGCTCCATGGCGTGCCGGTGCCAATGAAAATACTACCATTAGTTTTAGTACAGATGTGATGGTAGAAGGCAAAGCTTTAGCCGCAGGAACGTATGGATTATTTATAGCCATGGAACAGGGTGGAGGGGCAACCATTATCTTCAGCAATAATTCCACATCCTGGGGTTCCTTCTTTTATGATCAAAAGGAAGATGCTTTAAGGGTGAATGTAAGAACTGTTGCTTTAACAGAGAGTGTAGAGCGGATGAGATTTGAGTTCATGGATGAAAAGGAGAACAGTGCAACCATAGCTTTGATCTGGGAGAAATTAAAGATCCCTTTTAAAGTTGAAGTAGATTATGTAAAAACACAATTGGCCTCTTTTAGAAATGAACTAAAGAGTGATAAAGGGTTTCGCTGGGAAGCGTGGCTGCAAGCCGTGAACTTTGCCATCGACCACAATACCAACCTGGAAGAGGCTTTGCAGTGGAGTGACTATTCCATCTCAGGTCCCTTTGTTGGCCAGAAAAATTTCAGGACCTTAAGCGCCAGGGCAAACCTGTTAAACAAAATGGGCAGGGGAGCAGCGGCAGAAGCTTTATTGAAAGAAGCGATGCCGCTGGCCAACATGCAGGAGCTGCACAATTTCGGCCGGCAATTATTAAGAGAGAAAAAGCCGGTGCTGGCCCTGGAAGCATTTAAATTGAATGCTCAAAAAAATCCAAATGTGTTTACCACCAATATGGGTTTAATGAGGGGATACTCGGCCAATGGTGATTTTAAAAATGCATTGAAATATGCAAAAGCCGCACAGCCGCAGGCAACGGATAAAGTTAATAAAGATGCGATAGTTGGGTTTATAAAAATGCTGGAAGAAGGGAAGGATATAAATTAATTTAACACAGTTGTCAATTTCGATGTGACACCTTTTTAAAAGGTGTCACCTCGAAACTGACTTAAACAACTTCTCAAACTATCTTCCCATTCCGGAATTGAAACCCCAAATACCTTTTTAATTTTTGCAGTATCCAAAACTGAATATGCCGGCCGCTTTGCTGCTGTTGGATATGATGCTGTACTTATTGGGTTAACGGCACAATTGCTGCCGGATATGTTTTTTATAGCCAGGGCAAACTCGTACCAGTTGGTAGTTCCCTCATTTGCATAATTGTAAATACCGGGGTTTTCATGGCTTACCTCGGAGTTGATGATATGCATAATGGCTACGGCCAGGTCAGCAGCATAAGTTGGGCAACCCTGTTGGTCATTCACTACATTGATAGCGTCTCTTTCCTGCATCAACCGCAACATAGTTTTTACAAAATTGTTTTTAAAGGAAGAGTACAACCAGGAAGTGCGGATGATGATCGTTGACGGGCAGTGCTTGACCGCCAATTCTTCACCCTGTAATTTTGAAATGCCATACGTGCCAACTGGACTGGTTTCATCTGTTTCTTTGTAAGGTTGTTTGGCCGTGCCGTCAAAAACATAATCAGTAGAAATATGAATTAACTGCGTATGGTTATTGCAGCATATCTTAGCCAGGATCGCCACCGCATCGGCGTTAATTAAAAAAGCCATTTCCTTTTCAGATTCTGCTTTGTCAACAGCAGTATAAGCAGCACAATTGATGCAAAAATCAATAGAGTGGCCGGAAAAATATTTTATGATGGAGTTAAAATCTGTAATATCCAGTTCTTCTTTTGCAGCAAATAAAAACTGGCAATGAGGGAACCGGGAAGCAATAACCTGTAACTCATTGCCGAACTGTCCATTTGCGCCAGTTACTAATATGGTGAGTATCTTATCGCTCAAAGACAAAGTTGTTTTTACAATCTTTAATAGAAGGATGAACCATGTCCTTGTCAGAAATAATGGCTTTACCCGCAGGTATCTTCCAGTCAATATTCAAAGCCCCGTCATTAAACATGATGCCGGCTTCTGAATCCTTGTTATAAAATCCATCGCATTTATAAATTACTTCTGCGCTTTCACTCAATACCGAAAAGCCATGGGCAAATCCCTTTGGTATCAGCAATTGCTTATTGTTTTCAGCCGATAACTCAATAGAAAAAACCTTTCCGTAAGTGGGGGAGCCCTTTCTTATATCAACTGCTATATCCTGTATGCTGCCACTCAGTACCCGGATCAATTTGGTTTGTGCATGAGGAGACAACTGGTAGTGTAAGCCCCTTATTACGCCATACATTGATTTTGACTGGTTGTCCTGTACAAATTGTATGTCAATGCCGGCTGCTTTAAAATTGTTTTCATTGTAACTCTCAAAAAAATATCCACGGCTGTCTTTAAATACAGTGGGTTCAATGATCAGTAGCCCGGGAAATTCAGTTTTTATAAAATTCATTTTTAAATGCTTGTATTATTTTAATGTCAAGTCTGAGCTTGTCGAAGGCGGGTAATTTTTTAATGATTTTTTAGGTTATCAACCTGCCTTCGACATCCTGCCACAGGCGGCAGACAACTTTTTTTAATTAAGAAAAATTATGAATATAGTTGTTTAAAGAACTCTATCGTCTCTTCCAGTCCTTCTTCAAATTTTTTTGTAGGTTGATAACCCAGTAATTTTTTAGCCAGTGAAATATCGGCCAGTGAATCCCTGATATCACCTGCCCTTGGCTCCCGGTAAGTTGCTGCAAAATCACTTTTTAAATAATCGGTGCAGGCATTGTACAGGTAGTTCACTGTAAAGTTCTCGCCAACAGCAACATTGTACACTTTATTAAATGCTTCTGCATTATCAGTAAGCATTCCTTTGATATTAACCTGCACGGCATTTTCAATAAAAGTAAAGTCACGCGTTTGTGCACCATCGCCATTTATATAAACCGGCGTGCGGTTCATGATGTTCTTTACAAACAGGGGTATCACAGCAGCATAGGCCCCATCAGGGTCCTGGCGTGGTCCAAAAATATTGAAGTACCTGAAGCCCATCAATTTTATACCATACACATCGGCAAACACCTGGGCATATAATTCGTTTGTTTTTTTTGTAGCGGCGTATGGCGATAAACAGTTCCCTATTTTGTCTTCCTGTTTGGGTAAGGTTGGTTCGTCACCATAAACAGAGGATGAAGATGCATACACAAACTGTTTGATATTGTTGTCAATGGATGCCTTTAACATATTTGCAAAGCCACCCACATTTACTTCAGTAAAATAAACCGGCTCTTTAATGCTGCGTGGCACAGAGCCCAATGCTGCCTGGTGACTTACATAATCCATACCGGCGCAGGCCTGTTGGCAGGTTTCTATATTACGTATATCGCCTTCAATAAATTCAAATGCAGGGTATTTTTGTAAAATATCAAGATTGGATTGAAAGCCGTTCGCAAAATTATCAAGTACCCTTACTTTTTTTGCGCCGTTTTGTAAAAGGTATTCTGCAATATGGCTGCCAATAAAACCTGCACCGCCCGTTATTAAAAAAGACGACTCGCTAAGATCTTTTGTATGAAATGTATTGCTCATAATTAAATTAAAAATTCAAAAGTCAAAATTCAAAAAAGGTAGAGTTCAAAATTAAAAAGAGCTCCTTTTTAATTTTGATTTTTGACTTTTTACTTCTTTTACAGGCTCCAGTATTTCCTTGATGTTATCTTATTCCGGTATATTCCCTTCAGATCTGCAACAATTGCATGTTCTTTGGTTATTGATGCAAAATAAGCATCATCCAGGTTTTTATAATCATCGTGAGGTACTGTTACCAATACCGCATCATAATCCTTGCCCAATGTTTCGGTCAGTTCAAATCCGTATTCATGTTTCAGTTCGGCACTTTCGGCATGTGGGTCTGTAACATCAACATTCAATGAATAGGCCTTCAGTTCTTTAATAACATCTGCCACTTTACTGTTCCTGATATCACTTACATTCTCTTTAAAAGTAGCGCCCATTACCAAAACCTTTGCATCTTTTATATTGCCATTGGTTTGAATGATGTTCTGCAATATTTTCCTGGCAACATAACCGGCCATGGCATCATTAATATAACGACCCGCCAAAATAACCTGGGAATTATAACCCAGTTTTTTTGATTTATAGGTAAGGTAATACGGATCCACTCCAATACAATGACCCCCAACAAGGCCCGGCTGAAATCTCAGGAAATTCCATTTGGTTCCGGCAGCTTCCAAAACCTCGTACGTATTGATATTCATTTTGTCAAAGATGATAGAGAGTTCATTCATCAATGCAATATTCAAATCACGTTGCGTATTCTCAATGATCTTTGCAGCTTCTGCCACTTTAATGGATGATGCTTTGTGTACACCTGCTTTTACAACAAGCTCGTACACTTTTGCAATGGTCTCCAGGCTTTCGGCACAGCAACCACTCACTACTTTTATGATCGTGCTGATCGTATGTTCTTTGTCGCCCGGGTTTATTCTTTCGGGTGAATAACCGATCATATAATCTTCGGTCATTTTTAAACCGGAAATCTTTTCTATGATTGGAACACAGTCTTCTTCAGTACAACCAGGGTATACGGTGCTTTCATACACCACATAATCTCCTTTCTTGATCACTTTGCCAATGGTCTCGCTGGCACGTGTTACCGGAACAAGGTCGGGTACATTATGTTTATCAACCGGTGTGGGTACGGCAACAATAAAGAAGTTTGCTTTGCGCAATACATCCAGGTCATTGGTGAATTCAATATCGCAGCCTTCAAAATCTGCAGCTTCCAACTCCTGGCTGGGGTCAATGTTGTTACGCATCATTTCAACACGATCTGCATTGATATCAAAACCAATCACTTTAATTTTTTTTGCAAATTCCAAAGCAATGGGCAGGCCAACATAACCAAGGCCAATTACAGCCAATGTCTTTTTCTTATCTAATAATTCCTGGTACATATTTTTAAAGTAAAAAGTAAAAATTAAAAAATAAAACCTCGCAACTGTGAAATCCTTTTTGAATTTTTACTTTTGATTTTTGATTTTTTAAAATTCTTTCGGTAATTTGTTCAGTTCTTCTTTCGGTAATTTTTTAAAATATTCGTACGTTATCTTTAAGCCTTCGGCCCTTGATACTTTTGGTTCCCAACCCAGTAATTCTTTTGCTTTTGTGATATCCGGACGACGCTGTTTTGGATCATCAGTAGGCAACTCTCTAAAAACAATTTTTTGTTTTGTACCCGTTAGTTTGATGATCTCTTCGGCAAATTCCAGCAGCGAGATCTCATCGGGGTTGCCAATATTTACAGGTTCGGAATAATCGCTCATCAACAGGCGGTAAATACCTTCAACCAGGTCATCAACATAACAAAAACTACGTGTTTGGCTGCCGTCACCAAAAACCGTCAGGTCCTCGCCACGCAGTGCCTGGCCAATAAATGCAGGTAATGCCCTTCCGTCATTCAACCGCATTCTTGATCCATAGGTATTGAAGATCCGTACTATCCTGGTCTCCACATTATGAAAAGTATGATAGGCCATGGTAATGGCTTCCATGAAGCGTTTTGCTTCATCGTAAACCCCACGTGGCCCAACCGGGTTTACATTTCCCCAGTATCCTTCCGTTTGTGGATGAACCAGCGGGTCTCCATAAACTTCACTTGTGGAGGCAACCAATATCCTGGCATTTTTTGCTTTGGCCAATCCAAGACAATTATGTGTACCCAGGGAACTTACTTTTAAAGTTTGAATGGGGATCTTCAAATAATCTATTGGGCTGGCCGGGGATGCAAAGTGTAAAATATAATCAAGGTTGCCGGTTACGTGTATGAATTTCGAAACATCGTGGTGGTAAAATTCAAACTCCTTTAATTTAAAAAGATGTTCAATATTTTTTAGGTCGCCGGTAATTAAATTATCCATGCCCATTACCTGGTAACCTTCTTTAATAAAACGGTCGCAAAGATGACTGCCTAGAAAACCTGCTGCCCCGGTAATTAACACTCTTTTTGTTGCCACTTCTTTTAAATCGTTTAAAGGTTTAAGTCGTTTAATGGTTTTGATCTTTATACCAGCAAAATTTTACGTATTAACGGATCAACGTTTTAACGGATTAACCAACCGTCTTTCTGCCCACACTCTCATAATGAAAACCAAGTTCTTCCATTTTAGCCAGGTCAAAAAGATTCCGGCCATCGAAAATTACTTTATTTTTCAATAAGGAAATGATGTTGTTAAAATCCGGCGTCCTGAATTCACTCCATTCTGTTGCAATGACCAGTGCCTCCGCATCGATCAAAGCATCATACTGCCGTTCAGCAAAATTAATTCTATTACCCAGTAAAAGTTTTACATTATTCATAGCTTCCGGATCGTAAGCAGTGATAAGCACACCTTCGGCCAATAAGGCCTCAATGATGGCTAATGCAGGAGCTTCCCTTATATCATCGGTATTGGGTTTAAATGCCAAACCCCAAATAGCAATTTTTTTACCCTTCAGATCATTGTTGAACCAGTTCTTTATTTTTGGGATCAAATGCATTTTTTGTTTTTCATTGATATCCATCACCGCATCCAGTATCTTAAATTCATAATTCACATCAGCCGATGATCTGGCCAGGGCCTGTACATCTTTTGGAAAGCAACTGCCGCCATAACCGATACCCGGGAATAAAAATCTTCTGCCGATCCTTTCATCACTGCCAATGCCTTTACGCACCATGTCCACATCAGCACCCAGGCGTTCGCAAAGTTGTGCGATCTCATTCATGAAAGTGATCTTTGTTGCCAAAAAAGCATTGGCTGCATATTTGGTAAGCTCGGCACTTTTTTCATCCATATAAATAATGGGATTACCCTGTCGCACAAAAGGAAGGTAGAGATCGTTCAATATCTTTTTGGCTTTTTCAGATGTTGTGCCGATGATCACCCTGTCGGGCTTCATAAAATCATCTACGGCTACACCTTCCCTTAAAAATTCGGGATTGGAAACCACATCAAAATCAACTTTCGCATTTTTGGAAATAGCCGCATGTACTTTATCAGCCGTGCCAACAGGTACGGTACTTTTATCAATAATGACCACGTACTGTGAAATTAATTTCCCCAGTTCATCCGATACGCCAAGTATGTATTGCAGGTCAGCACTGCCGTCTTCCCCAGGAGGAGTTGGTAAAGCCAGGAAAATGATCTGGGCGCCGGCAATGCCGTCCTGTAAAGATGTTGTAAAATGAAGACGGCCTTCTTTTTCATTGCGGAGAAATAATTTTTCAAGGCCGGGCTCATAAATGGTGAGTTTGCCTGAGTTAAGCTTGTTGATCTTGGTCTCATCAATATCAACACAGGTAACGCTATTACCGGTTTCTGCAAAGCAGGTGCCTGTTACCAATCCTACATAGCCTGTTCCAATAACTGCAATTTTCATTAAGTGTTAGTTAAGGGTGATTCGTTAATTGTTATTTGGTAATAAACTCCAAAACTTTCGATACGATCAATTGTTGCTGTTCTTCATCAAGCTCTGTATGTATGGGTAACGAAATTACCCTTTCTGTTAACCAATCTGTCAGCGGTAATTCATAATCACTGCCACCAAAAGCATCAAACATCTTTTGTTTGTGTGCAGGTACGGGGTAATAGATCATATTTGGTATACCGTTATCAGTCAGAAATTGGTTCAGGCCATCGCGGTCAATACCGTTCAGGGTTAAAGTGTATTGATGAAATACGTGTTTATTATTGTCAGCTCTAAACGGAATAGTTATGAATTTATTTTCTGCGAAAGCTTTATCATAAAAATCTGCTGCTCCTCTACGGGCTGCAATGTATTCGTCCAGGTGTTTCAGTTTGATGTCCAGGATAGCCGCCTGCATGGCGTCCAGCCTTGAGTTACAGCCAACCACATCATGGTAGTAGCGTTTGCTTTGGCCATGCGATGCGATCATTCTTAATGTAGCAGCCAGTTCATCATCGTCGGTAAACATGGCACCGCCATCTCCAAACGCCCCCAGGTTTTTTGATGGGTAAAAAGAAGTGCAGCCGATCTGTCCTATACTTCCTGTCTTTTTAACTGTTCCATCACTGAAAGTATAATCACAACCGATGGCCTGGGCGTTATCTTCAATCACGGGTAAATTATGTTGGGCTGCAATGGCCATGATCTTTTCCATATCTGCCGAATGGCCATATAAATGAACCGGTATAATGGCTTTTGTTTTGGAAGTAATGGCCTTTTCAATGGCCTCAGGATCTATACAAAAAGTTTTAGGGTCTACTTCAACAAAAACGGGTTTGATATTGAGTAAGGCCGCAACTTCCACCGTAGCAATATAGGTAAAGGAAGGTGTGATGACCTCATCACCGGGCTGCAGGCCAAGCGCCATCATGGCAATTTGCAAAGCATCGGTTCCGTTGGCACATGGAATACAATGTTTGCTGCCATGGTATTTGGCAAGATTGTCGGAAAATTCATTCACCACTTTTCCGCCAATGAACATAGAACTTTCCATCACAGCTAAAACAGCAGCATCAACTTCGGCTTTTATTTTAAGGTATTGCGTTTTGGTATCAACCATTTGTAAAGGCCTCATATAACTTATTTTTATGCGCCGCAAAGATAAGGATTCAATGGGCAGTTGGCAAAAGGCAGTTGGCAGGCTTTCAGTGAAGGCAATATTTTTTATATAGATTTGCTGACAATATATGTTGAGTAAACTTTTATATGATCTTTTCCTGGTCTTATATTCTATTGGAATAAGGATAGCTTCTGCCTGGAACCCCAAAGCAAAGAAATGGCTTACCGGCCGCAAAAATATATTCGCTACCATCAACTGCCAACTGCCAACTGCCAACCCACAGGGTCCTGCGGGCGACCGACCCATCTGGATGCACTGTGCCAGCCTCGGCGAGTTTGAACAGGGAAGGCCCTTACTGGAAGCTATAAAAGCTGAAACGCCGGGGCAAAAAATTGTTCTCACTTTTTTTTCGCCAAGCGGTTATGAAGTGATGAAGGATTACAAAGTAGCCGATCATGTTTTTTACCTCCCGATGGATTCCCCTTCAAATGCAAAAAAATTCCTGGATGCTGTAAACCCATCATTGGTACTTTGGGTAAAATACGAATACTGGTTTTATTACCTCACCGCATTAAAGCGAAGGGATATTCCCACGGTACTGGTATCAGGAATATTTCGTCAACACCAGCCCTTCTTCGCCTGGTATGGAAAGATATGGAGAGAAATGCTGGGAACGTTCACTCATTTTTTTGTGCAGAATGAAGAGTCAAAACAATTGCTATCTTCATTGGGGTTTACTGCCAATGTATCCACCAATGGTGATACCAGGTTTGACCGCGTGCTGGAAATTGCCGAAAAATTCATTCCCGTTCCGCATATTGCCGAATTTTGTGGCGATTGCCAGGTAATTGTTGCCGGCAGTACCTGGGAAGAAGATGAAATAGAATTGTTGCATTTTGTGAATGTACATCCCCATATAAAATTCATTATTGCACCGCATGAAATTGATGAAGAGAACCTGAAAGATGTGAAAGATGAATTTCCAAGATCTATATTTTATTCAGAGCTGGTGAAAAGATCCACGGATAGCCCACAGGGGCCTGCGGACGAACAACCTCCAACTCCCCACGTATTAATTATCGATAACATCGGCATGCTTTCCCGTTTGTATCATTATGCAACCATTGCTTATGTTGGCGGAGGTTTTGGCAGCGATGGTGTTCACAATGTTCTGGAAGCGGCGGTGTATGGTAAGCCGGTTGTATATGGCCCGGTGTATGAAAAATTTGAAGAAGCCATTGGCTTGCTGAATGCCGGTGGAGGCCTGACTATTGACGGTCCGATTAAACTTGACGCAACCATGATCAATTTGCTGAATGACGAAAAGGATAGAATAGAACGAGGGAATGCAGCCCTGCAATTTGTGCATGCGCATGCAGGCGCATCAAAAAAAATAATTCAGTTTATTCAGGAGAAACGTCTTTTAACGAGTTGATAGAACTGAGCAACCATATCATTGCCGGCATCCCAGCCATTTTTAACTTTTAGTTCCCGCTGTATCCAGTATTCTGCTTCGGCAAAGATGGAAAAACCATTGATGGTCTTGATACTTCTTTCATAAGCCGCTTCATCACCGCGGAATAATTCATTAATGAAGAGGTACCTGTCATTTACACCGATAGCTTTCCTAAGGTCCCTGATGGGCACTTCCGTTAAAGTATCACCCAGGTCAATTTTTGATTGCTTCAATTTTTCATTCAATGAAGAGCCATTATTGCCGGCAGATTCATTGATATCTTTAAAAGTAATTTCGGAATTTGATTTTTGAACAGGGGGTATTTGATGAGATAAAGTAGGTACGTCTTCTTCTGTTTCAAAAATGATACTGGGTTTATTTTGTACACTTATCTTCTGCATCACTTCAGCGTTTCTCCTTATTTCATCCAGTTCAGCTTCCAGTTCTGATTCATCCACCAGCAAAAGCTCAGTAGTTTTTTCTTCTTCTTTTACTTCAGCAATTTTATCTATCCTGGAGCCATTGATCACTGTATTCATATTTGATACCGTAACAGACACCGTCTCATTTTGAGAAGAAGACCCATGATCAGCCTGCAGGTGCAGTAATTCTGCCTGTAACATTTGAACCGTGAGCAACAATTGCTCTGCTGAAGCCCTGGCTTCAAACTGCTCCTGTAATTTTTTTAGGAGTGTCTCCACTCTTTCCATGATATTATTATACTTTTGGTGCCCATACTGAACGAAGAGGGCGTTAAAAAAAAGCTATGCCCCGTAAGTTACT
>JBDSGK010000123.1:0-15714 GCA_039919015.1 Ferruginibacter sp. | reverse complement strand
TGATGGAAATGGGCGCCAATGCCTACCTGACCAAAACCACCGATCCTGAAGAAATTTACGAAGCCATACTTACCTGCATGAATGATGATTTTTATTTTAATGACCTGGTGAATAAGGCCGTTATGGGCAAGTTGATGCAGAAAAAAAATGTACGGCAACATTATGGCAGTAATACCCCGGTCAACTTTAATGAGAAAGAATTAAAAATATTAAAACTCCTGGCTGAAGATAAAACCACGGAGGAGATCTCAAAAATAATCTTCCTGAGCCCACGTACCATAGAAACCATCCGGCAGAATATGAAGACCAAAGTAGATGCGAAAACTATTGGTGGCTTAATTATGTACGGTATGCGCAATAAACTGATCGAGTAAAATTCTATTTAGCTGAATTACTTTAAAAATTAACAATCCCGTTTTTAACTGCATATATTACAAGTCCTACCCGGCTTTTTACGTCTAACTTGCCGAAGAGGGCATCCCGATAACTGTCAATATGCCTTGGTGAAAGTTTCATAGCTTGTGCGATTTCTTTATAGGTCATTTCTGTACTTGCCAATTTTAAAAATTCAATTTCTGTTTCATTCAGGATAGACCTTTCCAGGTTAGAATGGTTAGTGGCAGTCTTCCGAAAAAGCGATGCAAGTTTTACCGTTGTATGATTGGAGTAATAGAAATCGCCACCGGCTACGGTCAATAATGCGTTTTTTAATTCTGAAGGATGAATATCTTTTTTTAAAAATCCGTTAACCCCGGCCTGAAGTAGCCTGATCAATGCTATTTCACTATCGTACATGGTTAAAATAACTATTTTTATATCCGGCCTGTTCTTAACCAGCCATTTTGCTGCTTCATAACCATCCATTTCGGGCATATTCAGGTCCATCAACACCATATCCACCGCCGTTCCGTTTTCAATACATTGTATTACCTCCTTGCCATTTCCCGCAACAGCCGTTACATTAAATTCTTCAAACTTATTGATCAGGTTTGCCAGCGCATCACGTAAGAGAATATGATCATCTGCCAAAATGAGTTTAAACAACTGGTTTGTTTTCATAAAGTGGTATTTTTATCTTAATTTCTGTGCCGGTATGCTTATTACTGTTGATCTCTAAATTGCCATTCAACAGGGCAGTCCGCTTTTTAATATTTTGCACGCCCGTTCCCTGAATGTGCTCAGCTACATTAAACCCCTTACCATTGTCATGTATCTCGATTGAAAGATATGCCTCATTATAGTGCACATGCATTTTTATTGATGATGCTGCCGCATGTTTTACAATATTGTTCAAAACTTCCTGTACGATCCTGAAAAGAACCAACTCAGTACTACTTTCTAAATAAATCGGGTTGCCTGTTGTTGTAAAATGGATCTCATATAGACCGGACCTTTTTAGCTGGTTTTCTTCATACTCCAGGGCCTTTATCAGGCCATTGTTCAAAATAATTTCACTGCTCATACTATGGCTTAGGTCGCTCAGGTCGTTAATAGCTTCGCCAATTATATTTATTGAGTCATTTACCTGTGCTGCAGTTTTATTCTTATCATCATATACCAGGGTGTTTAAATGAAGTTTTGCCAGCGTTAGTTTCTGTCCAATATTATCATGTATCTCCCTTGATATATTTTGAAAAGTTTGTTCCTGTATTTCCAACTGGGATTGTAATAAGGTGTTTTCATGAGATGTTTTAAGTGTTTCTATGTCTTTAAAATGGGCATTTTGTTTTTGCTGGTATTTATAAACAATCGTTACTATAAAGCTGATAAACAATAATAACAAAAAACTGATGCCAGCTATAAAAATTATTATGCCTTGCGTAGATGGGTTTTGCATAAATAAGCTTTAATAAAGAAAAGGTACATGATAATAATTAGCATATTTGAAATTGAAAAAATATTATTAGTAATTAGAGGAGAAAATTGTACTTGAATATAACTGGTAAGTGCATAAAATGGGATGGACAGGCATGAATAAAAGATAAGGCCGTTCACTATCCAAAAAGATGGTTCTAAAAGAATATTTTGATCAGATATTTTTTTGAAAAGATTATGGTAGAAAAGAATACAAAAAATGGTTTTACAGATATTTAATAATGCAAGTACATGTATATTTGATTTGTCTGTGCTATTGTAATAAAATATGTAAACAGAGAGTGAGAGAGTCAGTATAAATAAAATTTGAATTATTCTATGATTCCTAGAGTCTTTTAATAATTTTAAAAAAAATAAAGTCCAAAAAAATAAGTCGAGTAAAAGCAAAGTACTTTGGATAAAAAAACAAGTTTCACTATTATATAACGAAAAGAATTTAAAGCAAATTGAATTTATTGATACTAATAGAGCAATTAGTATACAAAAAAAGAATCCATTCATGTAAGCCTTATTGCTTTTTGAAAATACTAGAGAAATAATAAAAGAAATTAGTATAACTCCAGTTCCAATCCAAATTACAGTATCATTTAGAGTATTCATTTTATTTTAATTCTCAACAATACTACTCCAATTAGTTTAATAAGTATTCCTGAAAAACCCATCTTTTTCTGTTGTTTTTCCCTTGTTTATAAAAATTATGGCCTTCATCTTTGGTATGGTTTTAATCCGTACCCATTTTACTATAAATCGCTGTTCATCTTAGAATATGAAACTGCTATTAACCCCATTTCCACTCTCCTTACTAACCAATAAATTTTTTTCAGTAATTTTATAATAGTTATAATGATTTATTTTTATACAAAAGAAATGAAGCAAGGTGATTTACCCTCATTACCCTACGTAAAAACCCTATGTTAAACAAAGGGTAATTACACGCTTTATTCTCTTTGGATATAATTTGAACTTGCAACCTTCGTTATATATAGACCAGGTCCAAATCCGTAGAATACCCAAAAAAACGCTATTATGATGCAGAATGATACTAATGAACCGATAAAAGTAATTATAGCAGACGACCACGTACTTTACCGTGCCGGAGTGAAAACTGCCCTGAGCACAAAAAAGGATATAAAAGTTATTGGCGAGGCCGATAACGGTATGCATTTACTTAATATGCTTAAAATGATACCCGTGGATGTGATCCTCCTGGATATTCAAATGCCCATCATGGATGGAATAGCGGCCCTGCCTGAAATAAAAAAACTTTACCCGAAAACCAGGATCATCATGCTGACCATGATGGATGACCACAGCATGATCACCAAACTGATGGAAATAGGGGCCAACAGCTACCTTACCAAGACAAGCGACAGCGAAGTAATTTATGAAGCCATTAAAACATGTTTCGAACAGGAATATTACTTTAATTCGTTGACCAATAAGGCACTTCTAACCAACCTCAAGCAACGTAATGATATAACACCTCAAAGGTTAATGCAGCAGGAGGCCCACCTGAATGAAAAGGAAATGCTGATCCTGAAATTAATGTGTGAAGAGAAAAGTACTAAGGAAATTGCCGATATGGTTGACCTTAGTCCACGTACTGTTGAAGCAATACGTGATAAATTAAAAGTAAAAACCGGCGCTAAAAGTACAGCAGGACTGATCATGTACGCCGTAAAACATAATATTTTAAACGAAGAGCTTTAAACTTTCATCGTTTTAACGCTGGTCTCTAAACAGTAATAAAAATTTGTCTCCCGGAATTTCCGGGGGACATTTTGTTTTATACAGGTACCGGTAGTGAATAAGGTTAATCATATATTTGAATGATGGAATATTATAATTACAACGGGAAGTTCTATTCAAACGGGTCAGCAGTGATCACTGAAAGTAACCGTGGACTAAGATACGGCGACGGGTTGTTTGAAACCATGAAATGTATACATGGCCAGCTGCATTTTATTGATGAACATTTATCCAGACTCTGGAAGGGAATGAATCTCCTGGAGTTTAATTTACCAAAGCTATTCACTCCATCTTTTTTGGAGGAGGAGATCTTAGCCCTGGTAAAAAAGAACGGTCATAATAAAACAGCAAGGATAAGATTAACGGTTTTTAGAGGAGATGGGGGTTTGTATGATGACATTGATCATAAGCCAAACTATATCTTACAAAGCTGGGCGCTCCCGGATGACAGCGGCACCTGGAACAGTAATGGACTGGTACTGGGTATTTATCCTGGTGTAAAGAAAAGCCTTGATATACTGAGCAACCTTAAGCATAATAATTTTTTGCCCTATACCATGGCAGCGCAATTTGCAAAAAAGCAAAAATGGAATGACGCTGTTTTACTGAACACCGAAGGCAGGATCTGCGATACAACCATGGCTAATATTTTTTTGATTAAAGACGGAACGATGCTTACCCCGTCCCTTTCCGAAGGCTGCATTGCCGGGATAATGCGAAGAAATATACTGCAGCAATTTAAAAAAAATGATACCCGGTTTACTGAATGTGAATTAACCGTTGACGACCTGCTTGATGCCGATGAAGTATTTTTAACCAATTCAATCTATCATATCCGTTGGGTACAAAGCTTCGGAGATAAAAAATACAGCAATACCCAAACGCAAAAAATTTATGCTTCCATTTTCCCAACTATTTAATAATTCTGCTGTTTAATGATGAGTAACATGCATCCATGGAGACAGTAAATATCTTTTGGTTTCGCCGTGACCTGCGTTTGACAGATAATGCAGGGCTTTATCACGCATTGAAAAGTAACAGGCCTGTTGTGCCCATTTTTATTTTTGATACAAACATACTAGATCAATTAGATAATAAGTCAGACAGGAGGGTTGAGTTCATCCATGCTGCTTTGGAAGAGATACAAGCTACGTTAATAAAACTGGGTACATCACTGGAAATATTTTATGCAAAGCCCGCTGAAGCCTTTGCTGAACTGTTTGAAAAATACACCATCGAAAAGGTATTTACCAATCACGACTATGAACCCTATGCCCGGGAAAGAGATGCTGCTGTTGAATCTTTATTTAAAACAAAATATATATCATTTCATAGCTTTAAAGACCAGGTAATTTTTGAAAAGAATGAAGTCATTAAAGATGATGGAAAGCCTTACACTGTATTTACGCCTTATAGCCGGAAGTGGAGAGTTGTATTGACAGACTTTCATTTCAGGTCATACCCCACAGGTGAATATTTTAATAATTTTTATAAGCAGCCGGCAGTTCCGGTTCCTGCTTTAGCATCTATGGGTTTTGCAACTGTTGATAAACCTTTCCCTTCTAAAGATCTAAATGATCAGCTTGTTTTAAAATACGGTGAGCAAAGAAATTTTCCTGCTGTCAGCGGCACCTCAAAATTGGGTGTACACTTGCGTTTCGGTACCGTCAGTATCAGGCAGATAGCAAAAGAGAGCAGCGGTTTAAGCGATACATTTCTCAATGAATTGATATGGCGGGATTTTTATCAAATGATACTCTGGCATTTTCCGGATGTTGGAAAAGGAAAAGCTTTTAAACCGGCCTATGATCAAATAGAATGGAGAAGGGATAAAGGTGAATTTGAAGAATGGTGCAATGGCCAAACGGGTTATCCCATTGTAGATGCAGGCATGCGTGAATTAAACGCAACAGGCTTTATGCATAACAGGGTGCGTATGATCGTTGCTTCTTTTTTAAGCAAGCATTTATTGCTTGACTGGAGACTGGGCGAAGCTTACTTTGCTGAAAAACTACTGGATTTTGACCTGTCAGCCAACAATGGTGGCTGGCAATGGGCAGCAGGCAGCGGTTGCGATGCAGCTCCTTATTTCAGGATCTTTAATCCTTACCTGCAGACAAAAAAATTTGATCCTGACCTTGAATATATTAATAAATGGGTGCCCGAACTGAATGAATTTAACTATCCGCAACCAATAGTAGATCATGAATTTGCCAGGAAACGTTGCCTGGAAGTATATGCTAAAGCATTAAAGAAGAACGAAGGTTAAATATCTATTTTAGAAATAGATCAGTTTCCGAAAAGCGGGTATCTGGATTATTATCCTTGTAAACATCCAGGAATTTCATCACCGCTTTTTTTCCTGCTTCACCAAGGTCAAGCGAATAAGCATTTACATATAGGTCAATATGCTTACGCATGATCTCCTCACTCATTTCCTGTGCATGTTCTTTTACATAACCTGTCATTTGCTTATAATGATGGCTGTATGCATATTCAATACTTTTCCCGATCAATGTATCTACCCGCAGGCTTATTTCTTTATCAATGCTACGTTTTATTACAATGCCGCCAAGCGGTATCGGGCTCCCCGTCTCTTTTTCCCAATAGTCGCCCAGGTCGGTGATCTTATGCAAACCCTTTGCTTCGTATGTAAACCGGTTCTCATGAATGATCACTCCCAGTCCTCTATCATTTAAAACAAAATCTTCAATAAGATCATAGCGAAGAAAAACTTTGTTCTTTGCATTCGGATAAGCCAATGAAAAAAGTAAATGTGCAGTTGTATGTTCGCCAGGTATTGCGATCAAAAAGTCTTCAACATGTTGACTTTTGACTTTTGACTTTTGAATTAACAACGGCCCAACCCCACTACCCAACGCACTGCCACTGTTCAATAAAATATAGTTATCCAAAACAAGTGGGAGAACTCCGTAACTGAGTTTTGTGATATGCAGTTTCCCTTCAAGTGCCCATTGGTTAAGTGTTTGCACATCTTCCAGCACAACATCAAATGATAAACCTTCGGTATCAATTTTATTATTTACCAGTGCATCAAAAATAAAAGTATCGTTGGGGCAAGGGGAAAAGCCTAATGTTAACTTCATTTTGATTCGTTAATCTGTTAATCCGTTAATTGGTTGATTAGTTTAAGCAGTTCGGCATTTAAATTTTCAATCGCTTCTTTTATCTTCCATTTTGTTTTATCTCTTTCCCCAATATAGTTTGATACAGACCTGAGCTGGATGAATGGGACATTTTCCTGCAGGCAAATATAATGCACCGCAGCACCTTCCATGGTTTCAAGATCAGCATTAAATTGTTTTATGAATTGCTGTTTTTGCAAAGCACTATCGCTTACTTTATTTACGGTGATTGCTTTAACCAATAGTAAGGTCGATGTATTTAAGTAGTCAGTCCGGTTTACCAGCCAGCCATTTTCAAAAGGCGGTTCATTTTTATCTGCAAACGCTGTCTCAAAAATGGGGGTGTAATTTTCTTTTTCTTCAATGCCCAGGTCAGCAAAACAATCCTGTTTTACCAACACCGTTTGTCCAAGTGGCATATCATCATCATATGCGCCTGCAATACCCGCCTGTATGATAAGATCATAGTCGATCTGCTGCATACGCTTTTGCAGGTGGTATAACACAGACGGAATACCAACCCCGGTAATTAATACATCGATCCCGGAATAAGCAGCTGTAAAAGGCTTAATTTCCGCTGTTGTGGCAGCAATTAATAAGATTTGCATGCCACAAATTTCGTGTTTACACTTCATATTTCAGGATTTAGAAGTTACCTTTGCAAAAATTTTTGAACTTTAATGGTTTACATCACCAGGATAGAACATTTTAATGCAGCTCATAAATTATTTAACCCGGCATGGAGCAGGGAGAAAAATGAGGAAGTATTTGGTAAATGTGCCAATGAGAACTGGCATGGGCATAATTTTGAGTTATATGTTACCCTAAAAGGTGAACCTGACCCGGAAACCGGTTTCGTATTTGATGTAAAGAAATTGAGTATCATCGTAAAAGAACACGTGATCGACAAGCTAGATCATAAGAATTTAAATGTTGATGTTGAGTTTTTAAAAGGAAAAATATGTTCCAGTGAAAACCTTGTTATTGGTATCTGGAACGAATTGCTGCCACATCTCCCTGCAGGCGTTCTGTTGCATTCTCTTAAATTATATGAAACCCCCAGGATCTTTGTTGAATACTACGGAACTTCTTCGCTCACTTGATCAGAAGTATAAAATAATTACCGGGTAGCGCTATGAAGAACAAGTAATTAATTTCAGTTTCAACCAAACAAAGCCTAACTTTAATTGTAATTACTTTCAATAACTGGTGTGTTTGAACAGCAGACTTCTGTTTTAACCATCCATGAATACTGTTCTGATCATTTACAATAAATTTTGAGAACATTTTTTAAATACCAGTGTTATTATAATTGCCATGAATAAAAAAGTAGCCGTTTACCGTAAAGAACATTTTAACGCAGCTCACCGCTTAAACAATCCCGACTGGGATGAAGCTACCAATCAAAAGGTTTTTGGTAAATGCAACAATCCTCATTTTCACGGGCATAATTATGAACTCGTTCTTAAAGTAACCGGGGAACCTGATCCCCAAACCGGCTATGTAATGGACATGAAAATGTTGAGTGATATCATACAGGAACACATTATTGAACGCTTTGACCATAAGAACCTGAATGAAGATACTGCAGAGTTCAGGTCTTTAAACCCAAGCGCAGAGAATATTGCGATCGTGATCTACAATATCCTAAGGGATAAGATAGAATTGAAATTTGACCTACAGGTGCGACTGTATGAAACAGAAAGGAATTTTGTGGATTACCCGGCAACTTAAAATAAAGAAGCATTGTTTTTATAAAACTATAGTTTAATGGCATATAAAAAAATTGAGCAGTACGATGAAGAAGTTACAGCGGGGCTCATAGAAAATTACCGCAAAACACTGCAACTTATAGGGGAAGACCCCAACAGGGAAGGATTGGAAAAAACCCCTGAACGGGTTGCCAAAGCCATGCAATTTCTAACCCAGGGATATGAGCTTGACGCCAACGCCGTTTTAGAATCTGCCAAATTTCATGAAGATGTGAGTGAAATGATCATTGTGAAAGATATTGAACTGTACAGTATGTGTGAACACCATATGTTACCCTTTTACGGAAAGGCCCATGTGGCTTATATTCCCAACGGGTATATTACCGGGCTGAGTAAAATAGCCAGGGTGGTTGATATTTACAGTCGCCGCCTGCAGGTACAGGAAAGGCTAACACACCAGATATTAAATTCCATAAAGGAAACATTAAATCCATTGGGTGTGGCGGTTGTAATTGAGGCATCACACTTATGCATGATGATGCGGGGTGTTGAAAAACAAAACTCAGTAACTACCACATCAGCATTTTGGGGAGAGTTTGAAAAAAATGAAACGAGAAGTGAGTTCGTTAAATTAATAAGTGCCAAACTACACTAACAACGTTAATCCGTTGATCCGTAAATCCGTAAATCCGTTAATACGTTAGTACGTAAAGGTCTCAAAACTTTACAGCATAATCTGTTAATTAGTTAATCCGTTATTTCGTTAATTTGTGAAAGAGTTTTCAACCAGTGAAATCTTTCACGGAGTAACGGATTAACTATTTAACGGATTAACTTTATAATTATGTCAAAACACGCTTACATGTTTCCCGGCCAGGGTTCTCAATTCAGCGGAATGGGTAAAAACCTGTATGACACAAATATTGTATCAAAACAAATGTTTGAACAGGCCAATGATATTTTAGGTTTTAGAATTTCAGACATTATGTTCAGCGGTTCTGAAGAGGACCTGAAACAAACCAATGTTACACAACCGGCAGTTTTTCTCCATTCGGTAATTGCATTTAAAACTTTGGCTCCTTCGACAGGCTCAGGACTAAAACCGGACATGGTAGCCGGCCATTCTTTAGGCGAATTCTCTGCACTGGTTGCCAATAACAGTTTATCTTTTGAAAATGCCCTCATGCTGGTTTCCATAAGGGCACAGGCCATGCAACGTGCCTGTGAATTGAACCCCTCAACGATGGCGGCCGTATTGGCTTTGCCCGATGAAAGGGTGGAAGAGATCTGCGAATCTGTAATGATAGAAACAGGAGAAGTTGTTGTGGCTGCAAATTATAATTGTCCGGGCCAGCTGGTGATCAGCGGTTCAATAAAAGGCATTGAAATCGCCTGCGAACGTATGAAAGCGGCAGGAGCAAAACGGGCATTGATCTTACCCGTGGGAGGTGCATTTCATTCGCCGTTAATGTTACCTGCAAAAGAAGAACTGGAAGCAGCTATTGAAGCAACACATTTCAACGAACCATCCTGCCCGGTCTATCAAAACGTAGTTGCCCAGGCAGTTACAGATCCTTCAGCTATAAAAAAGAATTTGATCGACCAGTTAACCGGTGCGGTGCGCTGGACACAAAGTGTGGAGGCTATGATCGCAGGTGGGGCTACGCATTTTACAGAAGCGGGCCCTGGTAAAGTGTTACAGGGGTTGGTGATGAAGATCAACAAAGAGATGAATACAGATGGTGTGAGTTGAAAAATGTTAATCCGTATATCGGTTAATCCGTTAATTGGTTAATTAGTTAATCCGTAGAGATATCAATGGTTCAGGCTCTCCCCAATTAACGGATATACGGATTAACGTTAATTACCATTACCTGATCAAAATACTTGTTCCTTTTTCACGCAAGATATTTCCCCTTATATCAACTGTTTCGGCCATCCACACATAGGTTCCGCTGTTCTGATCCTTGCCTTTAAATTTGCCATCCCAGCCAATGTCAGGATCGGTGGTGGTAAATACCAATTCACCATAGCGGTTATAAATACTGAAATAGTGAAGTTCTCTCATGCCATAAAGGACAACTTTTAAAAGGTCGTTGTTACCATTTGTATTTGGTGTAAACGCATTGGGCACATAGATGGCTGTTATTCCCGCCGGTGGCTGAGGTCCAAATGTAAAATCTTTTGTTACCTGGGTGCCACCACATGCCTGGTTAATAAATGCTTTTATGGTATAGGTTATCCCTAATGACAAACCTGTAAAAATGCCTGTTGTATTGCTGCTGATCAAGATGGATCCGTTAAACAAAGAAAAGGTTACAGAAGAACCCGGTGCCACAGTAGGAGTTAAAGTAGCCGTTGCAGTTAAGGTTTGAGAATTGGTAACAACGGTAATGGTGTAAACGGGTGCTGCACAGTATGACGATACATCAATAGATGCAACAAAGCCATCGCCGCAGGTATATATCAGGTTATTGGCATGATCATATACAATATCATAAACCGATTTAGTGTTAAAGCCCGGAATAATTATGTCTGCTGCTGCAGCATCATTAAATACCGATCCATCAAATTTAAATACTTTAATGGTTCCGTTTGTATAACCAATGAATACATTATTGCACTCATCTGCAAAAATACCTCCCTGCATTAATTCTGTGGAGGGTAAGGTAACCACAGCGCCCGCTAAATTACCGGTGGCTTTACTGAAAGCTTTCAGGTTCTTGCCATCCCAGTAAAATAAATAATTGTTATTGATGCCGATCGTGTTGCTGGAGTTATCATTGCCACCGCTATAAGGCCTGTTGAATGGTTCACGCACGGATAAATAACCCGTACTGGTACTCCATGCCATATTTGCTACTGCATAGGGTGGGGTATGTTTATAAATTTTACTGTTAACATTGGGTGTTGAGACAGATACAGAAAATATGGTGAACATTTCGTTGGATACGGGATCAATAATAATGTCGGAAATGTCGTTATGTCCACCAGACAAGCCTGAAATATTAGAAGTAGCGGGTACCAGGCCGGGGGGCGTAAGAATAGCCAATTCATTATTTGCATTACCACCACCACCTGCAATTAAAATTTTAGGGATACCCCCATTGCAACTCCATAACATTTTCCAGTTCTCTCCAAAATTCGGATTGGCTGTGGTTATGTAATTATCATAAACCCCCGCTGCATTTAGCCGTATCACCCTGAAGCCACCATTTGCAAGTCCCTGTCCCAGGTAAATATTTCCTGTTGTTTTTTCTACAACCCATCCTCCGTGCGAAGGGCCAAAGCCCCAGGAGATTGTTGTTATTGAGCCATTGAATGTCCATTGTACCACACCGTTTTTATCAAACTTTACCAGCTGTTGACTGCCACCATCCCCACCTCCCGAAACATAAATATTACCATCATAATCAAAATCAATATCGTTTGCTTCGCCGGAATTTGTGCCGGTTAAGGTTGTTGTTGGAGAAACAAACGGATCAATGATCAACGTTCTTGTTGGATCATAATTTTCGGGAATCTTAAAACCAATTTCATTTTCCCTGATCAAAAAAGAACCATTTATTTTTTGACCTTTATCATCAACATAATACAGGACAGGGGCTGAAACCTGGATCTCATCTATCGCAGAACTTACGACCAGGTTACCCGCTTTGTCCAATATTATATTTTTGATATCACCGCCATACCTCATTTTGATCTTACTGATATCGGCCCCGGGCTTCACCAGCAGGCTGAATTCATAGCCCGCTTTTGTGGTTTCAATAAAGGAATACAGCAGGTCGATGCCCGGATAAATTTCTTTACAGGTTATTTTTTTATAAGCTTTGGCTTTTTCTTTAAGCAGGCCATAAGTAAAATAGGCTTTACTTAATCTTTCGGTAATGATCCGGGGATTGGGATTTGCATTTACCCATTCCATAGTTATCAACTGCTCAATGGAGTTCAGTTTATCCGGGTTCGATCCTTGCTTTTCCAGTTTTTCTCTTTCTTCATAAGATATGGGGGTCGTTTTCCGCTGTAAATGAAGTATTCCTTTTGAAGTAAACAGCACCGGCATTCCTGCTCCTTCATAACCAAATAAGATCTTACCCATTTTACCAAAGCCGGCCAAACTGTCTCCATACTGACCGATATTTTGAATATACTTTGTTCTTGTGCCCAAAACATCCGCATCATTAAGGGCAATTGAATTCTGAAATGATGGGGCAATTTTTGTTGGTTGAGGATTAATATCTGGTGAAACAGGTTTCTGTGCTTTAGTAATTGTAGTAAAGAAAAAAATCAGGCCAATACAGCAGATTTTCTTAATACAGTTAGATTTTACTTTTTGCATAAGGGTGTACTAAAACTATAGATAATAGGTAAGGCAAATATATATATTTAAAAGCTGCTGCGTTAGAGAAAAAAAGATTTTTTAATGACAAAAAAACCTGCAAAAGATTTAATTTTTTTATTTAAATATGTATTTTGTTTCCCCTTTGAAGTAATAGCATGAACGAATATTTAAATAATTTAAAACAGCTCTACTCAACAGTACCAAACTTTGAAGATGGTACAGCCCGGGATTTGCGGAAAGTCTTTGACGAGTACATATCAATATTCGTTCACATCTCAATAATTGACAAATATAAAAACCCGGCATCACAATTAAATGAAGGCTTTGAAGATATTGATACTTTAATTTCAGCCTCGATAGAAGCTTCAACAAAAGAGCAAAAAGAATTATTTTTCAGAGGTGCGAGCAACAAATTGAAAGGAGATATCAAATCGCTTATTGAGATCATCAATTAGTGATCCGTTAATCCGTTAATTAGTTAATCCGTAGAGATCTAAATGATTCAGGCTCTCCCCAATTAACGGATATACCGATATACGGATTAACCGAGTAAAGTTTATTGAATAATTATTACAGTGCCATTACTCCGGACCAGGTTCCCCCTGTAGTCAACGGCTTCAGCCATCCAAACATAAGTTCCTGCATTTTGTAATTTTCCTTTTAGTGTTCCGTCCCACCCTATATATGGATTGGTTGTAAAGAAAACCAACTGGCCGTAACGATTATAGATCCTGAAAAAATGAAATTCCCTCATTCCGATTGGGATCACTTTTAAAATATCATTAAGCGAATTACCATTTGGTGTAAAAGCATTGGGCACATAAAGTTCGGGCCCCTGGAAAACTTTTACTTTGATGGTATCGTATACCAGGCAACCCGTTGGGCTGGATGCAGAAACATAATACGTGATATCCCTGTCTAAAATAGCAATCGGGTTTGCAGCAAAGGGATTATTCAATCCATAAGTTGGCGACCATGTCCAGCTGTCAAACCCTGTATTATTTACATCCCTTGCAAATAATAAAAGAGGCTGGCGTATGGCAATGATGGTATCAGGCCCCACATTTAGTACGGGAGGTGTAGTTACTGAAATTATAACACTGTCGTCTTTCAAAGAGTTACAACCCTTAGCATCAATTACCGACAGGTAATAGGTCATTGGGTTTGTAAGCTGCATTACCAGTGGGTTATAAATAGTGGGGTCATCTAAAGAAGTAGCAGGTGTCCATAAAAAACTTACGCCCCCGCTGCCGTTAAGCCGGTGATCTGTATTGTAACATATGGTTTTATTCATGCCGGCATCAGGAACAGGAGCAGGGTTCACAAAAACCGTTACAGAATCGATCCTGGAACAAATACCGGTGGTAGCCTCCACAAAATATTGGGTACTGATCACCGGTGAAGCAACCGGGTTTATGATGTTAGGGTCACTTAATGTTGCAGGAGGTGTCCACACAAAAGAAGTAGCGTTTGAATTTGGATCAAGCTGGTAACTTTTTCCTTCACAGATCGTTGCATCAGCACCTGCTACCAGCGTTAGTGTATTATTAAGTGGTATGATCACGTTTTGCGTAGTGATACAATTGTTATTGTCTGATACTGTTATTGTTTGATTGCCCGACCGGATATTAAAAAAGTTACCGGGCTGGTAATTTAAACCATCAATGGAGTACCCGTAAGGTGCATTGCCGCCGGAAGCTGTAATGGTTATTGTACCATCTGCATTTCCTGAACAACCGGCGGCAGTGATGGCAGTATTGGTTATTAGCAGGTCAGGAAATAATTGAACTATGGTTACATCCGAACTGTCTACACAGCCGGTTGCATCCATTATTTTTACCCGGTGCACCCCAGCAGGTAAATTTGTAAACAAACCGGTTGGCTGTAAGGGGCCGTTATTAATGGAGAACATTACCGGGCCTACCCAACCGGGCCCGCTGTAAAAAGTTATCTTACCCGTAGTGGCATCCTTGCAGATCACATCTTCTTTAGAAAAGAATAAAAGTTTTTTCCATTTAAGCATAACAGAGTCCCTTGCATTGCAGAACCCTTCAGTAGCGGTACAATAATAAGTAGCAGGTTCACTAACAGGTGTAGCAATGGGGTTTCTGATGGAGGTACTGCTAAGTGTGGGATCAGGATCCCACACATAAGTACTATAACCAGGGGATGCAGTTAATTGTACTGATCCATTCCTGCAAATAAATGAAGTGTCGGGCGGGGTGATGCCTAAAGTGTCGTAATCCCTAACCTGAATAAAACTACTGTCTGATGGCACCCCAACTGTACATCCTGCCAAAGCATATATGATCAATGTTTCAATTCCTTCCGGTAACCCGTCTACAATTGGAAGAACATCTACCGTAACCGAAGTAGCATTGCCCGGGATGATCACAGATGCAGGTAATAATTGAACATCTATACCATTAACTGCAGTACCTCCGTATGCCAGGTTAACTATTAAAGGTGTGGGTGATACGTTGGGCCTTGTTATTTTAAAAGACCCAACAGCACATCCTTCAACCAGGTAACTGTTTCCTTGATTATCTATTTGGGTAAGGTTGATTAATTCAACAGCAGGCGAGGTAAGGCTCCCGGCTTCCAGAAAAACGCCGCTGTCATAACTAAAATCACCTACATCTGCAATCACTAATTTTAAATGATAGGTTTGACAGGGTACCACTTTTTCCAAAGCAGTAAGTACTACAGTATGTCCGTCATGCGTAAAATAGCCATTGCTGCTGTTATCTACATAATATGCTGTGTTATTCGGGCACCCACCACCGGCTACATCATTTACATTGATGATAGAGACCGGGGTGCTGGTATTTGGTACCAGTGCAATATTTTTCAATCCGGTTATGCCCGGCCCTCTTATAAAAAATGCGAA